>CBDUKI010000005.1:0-24033 GCA_965367765.1 uncultured Henriciella sp. | reverse complement strand
ATCCGGGCCGCTGGGTCCCAAGCCGCCACCCGCACCTGCATCAGTATTATCTGACCGATGAGCTGGCGAACGAGACCCGCCCGCAATGGCGGGCCCGGATTGCGGCTGTGTTCTGCGAGGGCATTGGCGTGCCGGACTGGGTGATCTTCCCGCGCCGTTCAGGCGAGGCCTGCGCGGCGGAAACATATGAGACGCCTGCGAGAATCAGAGATCCGGTTGAGAGAAAAACAGCCCTGAGCCCGGTTCATGGGCTGGCGAAGCCAGACCGGAACCCGCTTCGCATCGCGTGCCCGAAGGGCTTAGCGCGATGCCAGACACAACCCTCTCCGTAATACCCGACCTCCCCGAGGCGCGGGGCGCACGTGCTGGGCGCAGAACTTGCATCAGTACATGGAAAAAGAAACAGGCCTGCGTATGTGTTCGGCTGATTTCGATCAGAGATACGTGGCACAGGGCCAGAACGGGTGTAATATCCGGTCAATGGTGTGGAGTGAACAGAAACGATATGGCTAAGGGTGAGCGCAGTAATATTGTCATTCTCGGCGGCGACGGCTTTTGTGGCTGGCCGACGGCGCTGCATCTGTCTGCTGGCGGGCACCGGGTCACCATTTTCGACAACCTGTCGCGCCGCGCGATTGACGAGGAGTTGGGCACCCGGTCACTGACCCCGATCGAGACGCCAGAGACACGCCTCGCCGCCTGGCATGAGGTGACGGGCCAGACCATCGGCTTTCATCAGATCGATATTGCCAGGGAGTATGATCGGTTCGAGGCCCTGCTAGGCGAGCTACGGCCCGATGCGGTGGTCCATTTTGCCGAACAGCGCTCGGCGCCATACTCAATGGCGTCTACAGCTGGCGCGCGCTACACGATCTCCAACAATCTCTCGGCGACACACAATTTGCTGTGTGCACTGAATGCCCTTTCGCTGGATGCGCACCTGATCCATCTTGGCTCAATCGGGGTCTATGGCTATGCCAGCGCTGGCCTGCAATTGCCTGAAGGCTATCTCAAAATCACGGCTGAAGGGTCGGATGGGCGACAGATCACCCGCGAGACCCTGTTCCCGGGCAACCCGGATTCGATCTACCATTTGTCGAAGTCGCTGGACCAGCACCTGTTCGCATTTTACGCGCGCCAGTCGGGCCTGCGTTGTACAGACCTGCATCAAGGCATTGTCTGGGGCGTGCAGACGCAGCAGACTCGGCGCGATCCGCGCCTCGTCAACCGGTTCGACTATGACCCGGTCTATGGCACCGTGGTCAACCGCTTCCTGGTCCAGGCCACGACCGGTCACGCCCTGTCCGTTTATGGTACAGGTGAACAGACCCGCGCCTTCATCCACCTGTCTGACACAATCGACTGTATCGAAAAGGCGCTGGACAACCCACCCGTGGCGGGTGAGCGCGTGCGGATCGTCAACCAGACGGCCCAAACCCTGTCCGTCACCGGGCTTGCCAAATTGGTCGCCGAACGGACCGGGGCAAACATTGCCTTCCTGGCCAATCCGCGCCAGGAGCCGGTCCGTAATGATTTCGCGGTCGACCAGACCACGCTCGCAGGGTTCGGCATCAAGGTGCGTACGTTGGAAGAGGGGCTGACGGCGGAAATTGCAGCCGTGGCCGAGCTGACCGGGTTGAAAGACGAGGTCGATGCGGCCTGTCTCTATCCTGTAAGCTAGCGCGTCTTCAGGCTGGCTTGGCCTGTCGCAGGGTGGCGATCTGGTCAAGCATGGCTTGCGTGTCGCGGCCATCTTCCAGGAAAAGCGCCTCGCGCCGGGCCATGATGTCTTCACGTTCTGCGAGATAGTCCTCAAGGCTCAGCTCGGTCAGGAAGCGGGAAATCTGGTCGGCAAAGGGCGGGTCGAAAACGTGGCCGATCCCGGCTTCACCCAGCCAGCGATCCATCTCCCAGCCTTTCACAGCCAATGGGACAGCGCCGTAAAAGCCGCCCTGGTACATTCGGCAGGCGAGCAGGAGCGGTGAGTTTCCGAACTCATCGAGAAAATCCAGGCACCATGAAAAATGCACGCGCCCATACATGTCTTCAAGGTCATCCGGGATTGTGTATTCCCCATCATAGGTCCAGTTGGGGTTGCGGTTGACGATGTCCATATAGGCATCCAGGCCGGTTTCGGTTGGGTAGCCGCGCGTATAGATCTCGACCCGGTCGCCGAGTGTCTTGGCGATCTCTTCCAGAAGGGCCATGCTTTTCGGGCAGCGCAGGGTGCCGAACCAGCCAATCACCCATTTCTGGCCGAGGCTCTTTTTCCAGGCTTCCCCGCGCTCGGTCGGCGTTGCGGACTTGCCCTGCAATTGCAGCTTGTTCTCGAGCACGAAATACGGCCCGGCATAATTCTGGACCGGCTTGAAATAGCCTTTGTAGAAGCCAGGCGACATCAGGACCAGAAGGTCAACATGTTTCAGAGCGTGGCGTTCGATCCAGCGGAACAGTTTCGCCGTCAGCGTTTTCTTGAAGAAGATTTCCTGCACATCTTCGACCTCATAGACCAGGCAGGCGCGGCTGCCGGTCAGCCATTTGGCGAACAGGGCGAGCATGAACAGATCGAAATTGCGGCCATAGATGAAATCGGCTTCCCGCAAGAGTTTGCGGTGTTTCACGATCCGCATCAGGCCCGCGAACAAAGTCGGCAGGCGCTGCAGGTAATTGCGGTCCTTGGTCTGGCCCAGGTGCACGTTCGACCATTCCGGCTGGAAGTCGACATTGTACTTCTTGCGCCGGAAGGTGAAGCTGGTGACCTCGACCCCTGCTCGCAGGAAAGAGCGGACCCGCAGGATCAGGGTCGGGTTGGTCGCGTCGACGCCAATGTATACAGCGCGCATGCTTCGGGCCATGATTTACGGTCCAGTCGGGGCCAGAGGATGGCCTATTTGGGGGCGCGCTTGGCGAGGATACGCTGCAAGGTCCGCCGGTGCATGTTGAGCCGTCGCGCGGTTTCAGAAACATTGTGTCCGCACAACTCATAGACGCGCTGGATATGTTCCCAGCGGACGCGATCGGCCGACATCGGATTTTCCGGTGGTTCGGGCAGGCCATCGCCACTATTGACCAGGGCGCGGACAATGTCCTCGACATCGGCTGGCTTGGCGAGATAGTCGACCGCACCAGCCTTGACGGCGGCAACGGCGGTGGCAATGGCACCATAGCCGGTCAGGATCACGGCGCGGGCCTCTGGTCGGTAGCGGTGCAGGACTTCGACCACATCAAGGCCGGAACCATCTTCCAGGCGCAGGTCAAACACGCCGAAAGCCGGTGGGTTGAGGCGGGCAATATCGCGGGCCTCGGAGACTTTCGAGGTTGCAGAGACCAGGAAGCCGCGCTGGGTCAAGGCCCGTGACAGACGTTGCAGGAAAGGGCCGTCATCATCGAGGACCAGACAGGTTCGATCTTCAACGTCCTTCAAGGCCTCGTGCAGTTTGACAGTCACCAATGGTTCCATTTCGCTCTCCTTCAGCCCCCGCTACTTATTGACATATCACTTTAATCCAAGGGCTGTAATGCAGACCTTGGCCATACTGCCTGAACGATCGCGCCATGGCGAGGTGCCGCGCGGTTACGTGTCGCAATCCGCCCGCCAGTGCGTTCGATCAGGGTTTTTGCAATAAAGAAGCCAAGCCCCATGTCACCGCCGCCGAGCTGCGCCTCGCCGCGCTGGGAGACATATGGCTCCCCAAGCTTGGGCATGACTTCGGCAGCAAATCCTGGCCCGTCATCACGGATGGTGACCATGAACTGGTGATCGGTCCAGCTGGCCACGGCGCGCACTTCCGTGTCGGCGAAGCTGACGGCATTTTCGATAAAGGCGCCGAGCGCGTGCAGGACTTCCGGGCTGCGACGGATTTGCGGCACTTTCTCCTCGCCACCTTCACCGCGTTCATAGGTGACGCGCACGGCAACGCCGAGGCCCTTGTGCGGGGCGGCGGCTTCTTCCAGCAGGGCGCTGAGCGGCATACGAGCGTGCACGATGTCATTGGCTTCGCGGGCCTGGCCGAGCTTGCGCAGGATTGTCCGGCAGCGTTCGGCCTGATCGGCCAGCAACTGGACATCTTCGCGATGTGGGCTGTTGTCGGGCAGTTCGTTCAGTAATTCTCGTGAGACCAGGTGGATCGTGCCCAGAGGCGTTCCCATCTCATGGGCTGTCATCGCCGCCATGGCACCAAGGGCTGACAGGCGTTGTTCACGAGACATCACCACACTGGCCGCATCGAGCGCCTGGACCAGGCGCGCTTCGTCTTCATTGATGCGCAAGGCCGACAACGCGAAGAAGACCGTGCCAATACACAAGGCCGCGAAATGTCCGCCTTCGAACAATTGTGGCAGCGACAGAATTTCACCGTCGCGCCAGGGCAGGCTCAGCGCGAACCACGGCATCAGCCCCGCCAGCAGGATGGCGAGGCCGGCAATCCATACCGTATGGCGGGCCTTGAGGCTGGAGGCGGCGACTGTGACCGGCGCGATCAGGAACAAGAGGAATGGGTTGGACAGCCCGCCAGTGAGAGAGATCAGCAAGGTCAGCTGGACCACGTCGAAGGCCAGTTGCCAGGCCGCTTCAGAGGGGCGCAGCAATTGTGGTCCGCTGGCAGCGAAGGAGAGGAAGACATTCAGCCAGGCCGAGGCGGAGATGGTGGCGAGACACCAGCCAAGCGGCATGTTGAAGCCGAGGCCGTACTGGACAAACAGAACGGCAATGGTCTGTCCGGCCACGGCCATCCAGCGCAGTGTCATCAAGGTACCTAGCCGCGTGCGCCCGCGGGCCGCGCCTACTGTGGACAGGCCGGCTGGCAGCAGTGAGTAGAGCGCTTCGTCCATGCCGTCGCGCACGTTGGCTACATCTTCCATCCCGGTCTCCAATGCGGCACTGCGCCACCTGCAAAAATTCTCCATCTTGGCCATATCAGTTAGAATGAAAACGATACAGACCCTGACAATCGCCGTATGCAGCGTGGCCCTGGCGGCCTGCGGCGGCGAACCGACCGAGAAGGTGGGCGGCATGCAGGCCGGGTGCGCGACGCGGGCCTATGCCAATATTGGCGGCCCGATCGACCTGGTAGACCATCATGGCGAGCGTGTGAGCGAAGAAGATTTCAAGGGTGCACCCACCTTGGTCTATTTTGGCTTTACCTATTGCCCGGATGTCTGTCCGGGCACGCTGGTGGCGATAGAGAAGGCCTATCAGCAATTGCCTGACGGGGTGGCGCCGCCGCAGACCGTGCTGATCACGGTTGATCCGGAACGTGATACACCGGAAGCGCTGGCAAGCTATGTGGCGACGTCGGCATTTCCAGACAATCTGGTTGGCCTGACCGGATCGCCCCAGCAGATCCGCGCAGCAGCAGATGCCTTTGCGGCCGATTACAGCCGGATTGAGGCTTCAGAAAGCCTGGCCGAGTACACGATGGACCACACATCCCTGCTCTACCTGATGGACAAGGACTGGACATTGAAGACCTTCTTTGCCGAGAGTGATACCAATCCCGAGGCCATGGCTCGGTGCCTGGCCCAGCAGATGAGCGACTAGGCCGCCAGGGCGTTCACAAACAAGTGCTTTCCAGCGTGCCTGCTTTGCGTTATGTTGCGGCGCAGCAAACTCAGGACAGGTGATGCTTTACACTCTGGTTGAAATGAATCGCGCCGCGATGACGCCCATGCGACTGATGGCAAAGGGTGCGCGCGCCGTGCTTGACAGCCCGATCAATCCGACTCGCGACATGAGCTTTAGCCGGTCTGCCCTGGCCGCAACCAGTGTTTTTGAGCGCGCAACGCGTTATTATGGCAAGCCGGAATGGCAAATCCCGACAACCCAGATTGGCGATGAAACGCTGCCGGTCAGCCCGGAAGTGGTCTGGTCGACGCCGTGGTGCAAGCTGGTCCACTTTGCCACGGAAGGCGCGCCTGCCGGGCGTCCGCGATTGTTGATTGCGGCCCCGCTGTCGGGCCATTTTGCGACGCTGTTGCGCGGCACTGTCGAGGCTTTCCTGCCCACGCATGAGGTCTACATCACCGACTGGGTTGACGCGAAGATGATGCCGATCTGGCTCGGCCGGTTCGATCTGGACGACTATATTGACCATATTCGTGATATCCTCGGCGAACTGGGTGGCGGCGCACATGTGCTTGCCGTTTGCCAGCCTGGCCCACCCGTCCTGGCGGCCATTTCGATGATGGCCGAAGATGGTGATCCAGGCCTGCCGGCGACGATGACTTTCATGGGATCGCCAATTGATGCTCGCAAGTCACCGACCGTGCCGAACGTGCTGGCTGAAGAGAGGGATTTCCAGTGGTTCAGGGACAAGATGATCTATTCTGTCCCAGCGCCCTGGCCGGGCATGATGCGCCGGGTCTATCCGGGCTTCGTGCAGCTGACCAGTTTCATGCACATGAACTGGGACCGTCATATTGATGCCCAGGCGAGTTTCTTCGACCACCTGGTCGAAGGGGATGAAGACAGCGCAGAAAAGCACCGTGCCTTCTATGACGAATACCTGGCTGTGCTCGACTTGCCCGAAGAATTCTACCTGCAAACCATCGAACGTGTGTTCCAGCAGCATCATCTGGCCCGCGGCGTCTTCAACTATCGTGGCCAGCGCATTGTCGACCCCAGCGCCATCGAGACCGTGGCACTGATGACCGTGGAAGGCGAGAAGGATGACATTTCAGGCATTGGCCAGACCCAGGCGGCGCACGACCTGTGCGCGAATATTCCGCAGAACCGACAGACCGACTATGTCCAGCCGGGCGTTGGTCACTATGGCGTGTTCAACGGGACCCGCTTTCAGCGCGAAATCGTGCCGCGTATCAATGCCTTTCAGAAAGCAATGACGGGTCGCTAGCGTCTATTCGCCGACGCTGCGGACATCAGCCTCGATGACCAGCGTCATTGGCTTGCCGTCTGCCTCGAAATCAAGCGTGATATCAATGGTCTCGCCGCTGACAATATCCGGGCTGAGGCCGAACATCATCATGTGATTGCCGCCGCGCTGCAGCGACAGCGTTTCGCCATCATTGAGGTCGAAACCGTCAACCTGACGCATGCGCATCTTGCCATCCGTCATGCTCATCGTGTGCAGCTCTATCGTTTCGATGGCATCGGAACTGGCCCCAACGAGGCGGACATCACCGCCAGTGATCGACACTTGAACGCCGCCCATGGTCATGTCGCGTCCGGCAATCGGCTCGACCACGAACGCATCGGTATAGGACAGGACAGGGCCAGCCTGTTCCGCCCCCGAAGCTGCCGGGGCCTGCGGCTCGCCAGGTGAGCAGGCGGCCAGAATGGCCAGGGCTGTGAGCGGGGCGAGGATCGGTTTCATGCGGGGCTCCACGAGGGTGTGAGTTGCGGGATCAGGGGCGCCAAAACCCGACAATACGGCGGACTTCATCCATAACCGGTTCAGCGAGCGCTTTGGCCTTGTCAGTCCCTTTCTTCAGGGTCTTGTCGATCTCTGCCGGGTCTTGCAACAGGTCCCGCATGCGCTGCGTGATCGGCGTCAGATGGGCCACAGCGAGATCAGCCAGGGCCGGCTTGAACAGGCCGAACCCCTTGCCGCCATATTCGGCCAGGACGGCCTCATCGCTGGTTCCGGCCAGGGCTGCATAGATGCCGATCAGGTTGGCGACTTCCGGGCGGCCTTGCAAACCATCCATCTCGCTCGGCAGGTCACCGAGTGTGTCTGTCTTGGATTTCTTGATTTTGCGCGCGATCGTATCGGCATCGTCGATCAGGTTGATGCGCGAATTTTCCGCCGGATCGGACTTGGACATTTTCTTGGTGCCATCCCTCAGGCTCATGATCCGTGCCCCCGGGCCTTCGATCAGGCCTTCCGGCGGCGGAAAGAAGTCCACGCCATATTGCTGGTTGAACCGGATGGCGACGTTGCGGGCGAGCTCGAGGTGCTGCGTCTGGTCATTGCCCACGGGCACGTGCGTGGCCTGATACACCAGAATGTCGGCGGCCATCAGCACGGGATAATCGAACAGGCCAACTGAGGCGCGTTCGGAATTGTTCCCGCCCTTATCCTTGAACTGCGTCATCTTTTCGAGCCAGCCCATGCGGGCAATACAGTTCAGCGTCCATGTCAGTTCGGTATGGGCCGGTACGGAAGACTGGACAAACAGGGTGGATTGATCGGGGTCGAGCCCGCAAGCCATCATGGCCGCGGCGATCTGGCGGGTCTGATCGATCAGGGCCGATGGCTCATAGGGCATGGTGATGGCGTGCAGGTCCACGACGCAATACACAGCGTCCCAGCCGGCACTCTGCAGGTTCACGAATTTCTTCAGCGCCCCGAGATAGTTGCCGAGGTGCAAGTTGCCGGTTGGCTGGATGCCGGAGAAGATGCGGTCAGAACCACTATATTGCTTTGTATCAGTCATAAGGCGGCTGTTTAGAGACTTTTTCCCGCTTGAACAGGGCCGATGCGCTACCCTGCGTCAGTTCTTCACGGCCGTGTCAGCTGACCCGCTGCAAGGCGCTCATGCCCTCATCGGTCCGGTTGGAGACAAAGCTGGCCACCGGCTGAGAGGAATAGGCGTCCGAGGTAATGCTGGAGACCTTGAAATAGTCGGCCCTGGCTTCGTCTCGGGTCAGGGTCACGACTGTCCAGCCGCTGCCGTTCGGGTCATGCCAGTCGACTTCGGCATTGGCCTCGGCGAATTGTTCGCCAACATTGTCGACGCCCTTCATGTAGGTGCCAAATCCGGGTGAGGTGATGCTGGTGCAGCCGAACTCGACGCCGCGTAGCGCATTCGATCTGTCAAACAGCGTATTGGCCCAGGCCGTGTGCGTATCGCCCGCCAGGGTGACGAGCCGGGCATTGGCCGCCTTGGCACTGTCATACAGGCGCTCGCGGGCCGCCGGATAACCATCCCAGGCATCGAGGTTCCAGGGCAGGCCGAGCTGGCTGAACTCAATCAGCGTCCCAATATAGCTGACATCCTGGGCGGCGATCTGTTCCGGTGTTAGTGTTTCGGTGAAATTAGGGGCCTTGACCCGGGCCATGATCACCTGGTTTGCCAGGACCTGCCATGTCTTGCCGGACTGGACCGACGACTGCAATTCCTCGCCGAGCCAGCTTTCCTGAACAGCGCCGAGCATGGTGCGCGCGCCATCATTGACCCGCCCCATCGTGGCCGTCGCCGCTGCCGGGACGTTTTCCGGCGCCAGGCCGACGATTTCTGTGAACCAGCTGATTTCCGGGCTGCGGCCGGTCAGTCTCGTGTCGAGGCAGAGAATGCTGGCCACGTCGCCGAAATCGAAGCGGCGGTAAATGTTCTCGCGCGCCTGGCCGACAACCGGATCGCGGATTGGCATCCATTCCAGATAGGCCTGGACAGCGGCCTGCTTGCGGTCGGTCCAGTTGCCTTCATTGGCTTCCGGGTTGTGATTCTGTGCGCCGGTGCGGTAGGAATTGTTGGCGCTTTCATGGTCATCCCAGGTGCAGATCCAGGGGGCGGCGGCGTGCGCGGCCTGCAGGTTCGGGTCCGTCTTGTACTGGGCATGGCGGGTGCGGTAATCGTCCAGCGTGATGATTTCCAGCGGCGGCTCGTGATTCCGCCCCAGCGTCTTGCCGACTTCACCGCCATAGCCATCAACGCCATACTCGTAGAGATAATCACCAAGGTGGACGATGGCATCCAGCCCGTCAGTCTCTGCCAGCTCGCGATAGACATTGAAAAGCCCGAACGGAAAATTCGAGCAGGACACGACGCCGAGCCGCACGGGCGTATCGCCATTTGCCTGCGTGGTCTTGGTGCGCCCCATTGGCGAGGCGACCTGGCCAGATGTCGTCTTGGCGATGAAACGGTAGAAATATTCCGTGCCTGCCTCCAACTCATCGACGTCGACCTTGACCGTGAAATCGCGATTGGCCATGGCCAGGCCCTCGCTATAGGCCACTGGCTGGGTCATTTCCGCATCCTTGAAGATGCCAAGACTGACCGGAATGGACGCCGCCCCGAGATTCGGGTCGGGGGTGACCCGGGTCCAGATGATGACGCGGTCGGGCAAGGGGTCGCCTGAGGCCACGCCGTGATCGAAGCTGACCTGGCCGGGATAGCCCGGGCGCTCATCAGGACTGATCGTGATACGCTCTTCTGGTTTCGAAACCATGCCGCCTTCGCTACAGGCCGCCATGCCGAGCAGGCCACCACTTGCCCCCAGCAATCCACGTCTTGTCAGCTTCGTCATCTTCCTCTCCCTTGCTTGCTCCGCGCCGCGCATTTACACAATGACGTAGGCCGCATGAAACGTCTATAAGGCGATTATGACAGTTTCTTCCGGCAATACCCTGACCGCCACTGCGACGCCCGCCAATGCGGGCGCCCGGCTCGATGTTTTCCTTTCGACAGCATTTGACGACCTGTCGCGATCACGCGCCAAGACGCTGATCAAGGAGGTTGGCTGCGAGATCGGCCGCGAGCTGGTGCGCGATCCAAAATACAAGGTGAAGGCCGGGCAGACCTGCCAGCTGACCTTGCCAGCCCCGGTCGCGGCAGAGCCGGAGCCGGAGGACATTCCGCTCGACATCCTGTTCGAGGATGCGCACCTGATCCTGCTCAACAAGCCGTCGGGCATGGCGGTGCACCCGGCCCCTGGCAGCTGGACCGGGACTCTGGTCAATGCCCTGTTACACCATTGCAAGGGCCAGTTGCCCGGCATTGGCGGGGTTGAACGCCCCGGAATTGTCCACCGCATCGACAAGCACACGACCGGCGTCATGGTCGTGGCCAAGACCGAGGCGGCCCATCGCGGCCTCGTCAAGCTGTTTTCGGCCCATGATATCGAACGCACATACCTGGCGCTGACGCGTGGTGCGCCGCGCCCAATGGCCGGCACCGTCGATGCGCCGCTTGGCCGATCACTGGTTGATCGCAAGAAGATTGCCGTCGTGGACGAAGACGAGGATCGCGATGGGCGCCGGGCGGTGACGCACTATCAGTGCCTGGCGACGTATGGCCGGATCAGCAAGGTTGAGGTGCGTCCGGCGGCAGCGCTGGTCGAGTGCACGCTGGAGACGGGACGGACACATCAGATTCGCGTGCACATGGCGCATCTCGGGACACCGCTTATCGGGGATCCGGTCTATGGACGCCATCGCGGTGTCAAATGTGTCGGCAGTGGTGATGCCTTTGACGCGGCCATGAGGACTGTCCGCGCGCTTGACCGCCAGGCCCTGCATGCCGCCAGCCTGGGCTTTGTTCACCCGGTTACTGGGGAGAAGGTTTCTGCGCAGGCACCGTTGCCGCCAGACATGGCAGGCGTCGTCACTGCGCTGGAGACGCTCTAGCGCAAATCGACGGATGTGCTCACGGCAATCGGTTGCAACGATACTTTCGATGTCACCGCGCTGGCTTCATCGATCAATATACACAACAGGATAATGGCGATTGTCAGCTTCAACATCGATGCTGATCCACGCACGTGTGGAGTCATTGTCTGCATGAATTAACAAATACGGGCCGGTTGTTAGGAATTGGTAAATATGCTGCACCCGCTCTGGCTTGCCCGCTGACGTATTTCATGCTGTTTCCCAGCCAGCATAAATTGATGAAAGTGGAGGCACGTCATGGGTGTTCTGGACGGAAAAACAGTATTGGTAACAGGTGGCGGCAATGGCATTGGCCGCGAATGCGCCCTGCAGGCCGCGGCCCAGGGGGCCAATGTCGTGGTCAATGACCTGGGCGGCGGCCTAACCGGTGCCGATGCGGGCGACGCGGGGCCTGCGGAGAAAGTGGCTGCAGAGATACGTGCAGCTGGCGGCCAGGCGGTTTCAAACTCGGACAGTGTTACCGATTATCAGGCCGTTGCAGCCATGGTCGAGCAGGCCAAGGACGAATTTGGCGGTATCCATGCGATTATCAATCCGGCGGGCATCCTGCGTGACGGCATGTTCCACAAGATGAGCGAAGATGACTGGAAAGCGGTGATTGATGTTCACCTGCATGGCACGTTCAATGTCACGCGCGCCGCAATCGAGACCTTTCGTGAGCAGGAAGACGGCTCGTTCGTCCTGTTCACCTCGACATCCGGCCTGATCGGCAATATCGGCCAGGCCAACTATGCCGCAGCCAAGCTGGGCATTGCCGGCCTGTCGCGCATCATTGCGATGGAAGGCGCGCGCAAGAATGTCCGCTCCAATATCATTGCGCCCTTTGCCTGGACACGGATGATCGCCTCGATCCCGGTCAAGGACGAGGCCGGGGCCGAACGGGTCGAGCGGATGCGGACGGGCATGCGCGCTGACCAGGTCGCCCAGTTTGCCGTGACCTTGTGTGCCGATGGCGCCAAGCATGTAAACGGCCAGATTTTCTCGGTTCGCGGCAATGAAGTCGTGCTGTTTGATCAGCCACGCCCGGTCAAATCCATCTCGCGGCTCGAAGGCTGGACGCCGGAAACGCTGATCGAGCATGGCTTCCCGGCCATGGAAGGCAGTTTTACTGATCTCGGGCCGACGACATCGGTGTTCCCGTACCCGCCGGTCTAGGCGCAGGGCGGGGCACTGGCTTTGGGACCAGGCGTTCGGGGCGCCTGTAATCTTTCCAAAGAGTCATGAAGTTTTCACTTGACCACATCTGTAGTCGTATATAATGACCACATCTGTAGTCAAAGTGAGGACGACATGAGCTTGCAGATCACACCCGCTGAACTGGACATTATGAAAGTGCTCTGGCGCAAGCCTGGGCTCGGTGCCAGCGAAGTTGCTGACGCGCTGAAGACCAGCCGTGACTGGAATATCCGTACAATCAAGACCATGCTGGCGCGCCTAGTCGAAAAGGGCGCCCTCGAAACCAAACAGGACGGTCGCCGGTTCCTTTACAGCCCGCTGGTCGAGAAGGGCACCTATCAGAAGAAGGCGGCCGGCCAGCTGGTTGATCGCCTGTTCGGTGGCCGGGCCGCGCCGCTGATAGCACAACTTGCTGACGCCCGCGGCCTGACCGACGACGATATCGAAGAACTCGAAGCTCTATTGGGGAGGTTGAAGAAATGACCTGGAGCGAACTTCACCCACTTGTCCACGAAGCCTTGCGTACGACCTTGGCCGTCGGGGTTCTGACCCTGCTTGTCCTGGTGATCCGCAGGCCCTTTGCGCGCCGGTTCGGTGCCAAGGCGGCCTATGCGTTGTGGCTGCTGCCCCTGATCCGATTTGCATTGCCACCACTGCCGGCCAATTGGTCGCTGTCGGGCTGGCTCGGCTTCGGAACGACGTCGAACCCGGAGCAACCGGTCATGGTGGACCCGTTCGTTCTCGCCAATACCACTAATGTGGAGGTTCTTCCCCCAACCGCTGTGCTTCCCGAGTTGCCAATGGTCGCGGTCGTGACAAGACCGGACGCGTCCACCAGCCTGTTCTCGGCCATGCTGGAGCACCTGCCACTCACGCTGGTCAGCGTTTGGCTTGCCGGGACATTGCTGTTCATGGTCCGGTCAATCTTCCAGCAGCGCCAGTTCCTGCAATTGATCGACAGTGACTCTGAGCCGGCTTCTGAGATGATTGTCAGCCAGGCCCAGGAGATGGGCCGCCAGCTCGGTCTGAAGAGGATGCCCGACATTCGCCAGAGCCTGTTGTGCAGTGGCCCGCTGGTGACGGGTCTGGTCAAGCCGGTGGTCCTGTTGCCGATGTGGTTCGAGGAGGATTATACCGCCGATGAGCAGCGCGACGCGATTGTTCATGAACTCACGCACCTTCGTCGCCGTGATCTGTGGGCCTTCCAGATTGCCCGCCTGATCGCCGCAACCCAGTGGTTTAACCCGCTGGCCCACCTGGCCCTGGGTGCCTTTCGCACCGATCAGGAATCGGCCTGCGATGCCGATGTTCTGTCCCAGGCCAGGATTTCCCCAGCAGCTTATGGCCGGACCCTGGTCAAGGCTGCACGGCTTGCACGTCCTTCGGACCGCCGGATCGCCGCAGCAAGCCTTACTCTCGCTCATCCCATAAAAGAAAGACTAATAATGATGCAGCACCCGACCCCGACATTTCGTAGCCGCTTGCTTGGAACGGCACTGGTAACGGCCCTCTCGGCCACGGCGATCTTTGCCACCGCTTCTTGCATGTCGTCTGCCGTGGCAGATGAGACAGAAAGCACCAGTTTTTCATGGACCAGCCATCCCGACGATGATGACAACCGCCAGATGATCTTGCTGGGGGATCCGTTCGCCTCAATGCACCCGAAACTGACCGCGATTGGCGAAATGAATTTCGATGACTTTGATATGGAATTCGACCTCAGCATGGATGACTTGAATCTCGATATGGAAGAATTGAACGTTGCCCTGATGGAACTGGAAGAGCTTGATTTCCTCGAGCATCTGGAACTGAGTGGCGAAGACGGTACGGATATCTTCATCCTGAAATCGGGTGAAACCGAAGAGGAGTTCGAAGTCCGCATCGAACGCTGGGCCGAACAGGTCGAGGAGCGCGCGGAAGCCATGGAGCAACGCGCTGAAGAGATCGAGAAACGCACCCATGCGATTACCGTGCGGATCGAGAACAAGGCTGCCGAGTTCGAAGAGAAGCAGGCCGCACGTGCCGAGGCCATGGCGGTCAAGATCGAGCAGAATTTCGGTGAGAACTTCGAGGTTGAAATGGACGCTGCCGGTAAAGCGGTTGCCTCCCTGGCCGAGCAGTGCGAAGCGCGCAGCGCAGATGACCCGACACCGGAAATCGTTTCAGCTGTGGATACTTTCACCGGCGAGACCTACCGCGCACTCTGTGTGAACGGCGACCGTGAAAGTCTGATGTCGCAATCCCTGTCAGATTGGGTCGCGGGTCGCTCTGACCTCAGTGATGAAGAGAAAGCAGCGTTCCTTGAGCGCCGTGGCCAAGAGATGCGGATCGACATTTCCTTCGATGGCAATGATGAGGATGCGCACGGCATGCACAAGGTCACCCGCCGCCAGCATGTTATCATCGAAACAGATGAAGGCGAACTGGACGGAGCTGTCGAGTAAACCTACCCCCTGGGCGTCTCGACGGCCCCTTTGAAAGCCCCGCAGCCTGCGGGGCTTTCTTGTTTTTGGGGCGCAGAAGGGTCGAAAGGCGCGGTCGGCACTGGTCATGCCTCTCGACTTGCGGCAAGGCAGAGCGATGCCACTGGTGTCTGCCCTCCTTATTCTTGCAACCACCCTGCTGACATCCTTCATTTCAGGCATTTTCGGCATGGCGGGCGGGCTGATCCTGATGGGCGTCCTGGCCGCGCTGGTCAGCGTCGCCATGGCGATGATCATTCACGGCTCGATCCAGATGGTCGCCAATGGCTATCGGGCCTATTTGCTACGTGATGCCATCGACTGGCAGGTCTTCCGGGCCTATTGCCTCGGTGCAGGCCTGGGCGTGGCAGCGCTGTTCTTTGTCAGCTGGACGCCGGAGAAGCGCGCGCTCTATCTTCTGCTCGGCTTGACCCCGATGTTGATCTGGCTGCCCAAGGACAGGTTGCATCTGGATATCAAGCGCACCGACCATGCCATCCTCGCCGGGGCATTGGTGCAGGGGTTGAATACGCTGGCCGGCGTTGCCGGGCCGCTACTCGACCTGTTTTTCGTGCGTGCAGAGATGACCCGCCAACAGATCGTGGCGACCAAATCAGTGACCCAGTGCCTCAGCCACCTGATCAAGGTCGGTTTCTGGAGCGTGCCTGTGGTCAGCGCTGCCGGCTGGGCCGCCATGCCACCCTATTGGCTCATCCTGGCGGCCATCCCACTGTCGATGATGGGCACGAAACTGGGCGGGCTGATCCTTGAGCGGATGACAGACGTCAATTTCCGACACTGGATGAAGGGTCTGGTGACCGTGATCGGTTGCGTCTTCCTGATGCGCGCTGCCGGTCTCTACTAGGGCGTGACGGTCGGGGTGACCGTTTCCAGGACGTGCTTGCGTAGCAGTTTCTTGTTGCTGGCATAGGCCGGTCCAGACACGGCGCTCAACTGTTTCGCCATGGCCAGAGCCGTTTCGAAAACAGCTTCACTCTCGACAACTTCATCAAGGAAGCCGGCATCGCGGGCACCGTCCGGGTCATACAGATTGGCGCTGATCCCGGCATGGCTGAGATGGCGCGGGCTGAGCCGGTCCTTCAGCAGTTCCAGTGCGAAGACGGGCAACACCATGTTGATAGCGCTTTCATTCGCGCCGATCTTGTATGGCCCGGCGGCACCGATGCGGTAATCGCTCGACAGTAACAGGAAACAGCCCATGGCGATGGCGTGGCCGGTGCAGGCGGCAATGATCGGGACCGGCGAGGCATAGAGGCGCATGGCGAGGCGGCCACCCCCCTTGACCAGAGCGGCGACTTCATCACCAGGCAAGCCCATCATCAACTTGAGGTCGAAGCCGCCAGAGAAGCGCTGGTCGCGCCCGACAAGAATGATGGCCTTGGCCTTGGCTTCAGCCTCGTCGAGGCAATTATTGAGGGCCTCAAGCATGGTCGGATTGATGGCATTGGCTTTGCCGTCATCCATGCGGATGATGGCGATGTCGCCCTGGAATTCGACATTGGCTGGCATGGTAGCCTCCTTGGTTTCTTGTGTTTTCTCCAGCTCACCTCACGGCAATCAAGAGCTGATCTGGGCTTTGCGCCGGGCCTTGAAGAAATCTTTCAGAAGGCGCGCGGCGGCATCCTTGTTCACCAAGTCCTGTTCAATTTCAGGGCGCCAGTGGCACGTTGGACTGGTGAAGAAGCGTCCACCATGAAGGACCGCCCCGCCTTTGGGGTCTTCTGCGGCGAAGATGAGTTTGCTGATCCGTGCAAAACTGATGGCCCCGGCACACATGGCGCAGGGCTCGAGCGTGACATAGAGATGCAAGTCCTTGTCGAGACGGTAGTTTTCAAGCGCTTTCGCCGCATTTCGGATGGCCACAATCTCAGCATGCGCCGTCGGGTCGGATTGGGCGATGGGCTGATTGTAGCCTTCACCGACGATGTTGCCGGTTGCCGCCTCGACAATCACCGCCCCGACGGGCACTTCGCCTGCCGCGCTCGCGGCGTGCGCCAGCGCCAGGGCGCGTTGCATGGGATCTGCTTTAACCGACATGCTCTTTCATTCGCGCCTGCAGGGCTTAAAGGCAAGGTATGAGAATCGTTTCCGGACAGTTCAAAGGCCACCCGATTAGCGCCCCGAAGACGCGCGATACCCGTCCGACATCGGACCGGGCACGTGAGAGCCTGTTCAACATCCTGGCCCATGCGGCCTATGCGCCGGACCTGCAGGGCGCGCGTGTGCTGGACCTGTTCGCGGGGTCCGGGGCGCTCGGCCTGGAAGCGCTGTCCCGCGGGGCGGCGGTCTGTGTCTTCATTGAGACCGGGCGTGCGGCGCGGGCTGCTATCCAGTCAAACATCACGGCATTGGGTGTTTCTGAACAAGCGCGGCTGCATCATCGCGGGGCCACCGATCCTGGCTCACGTCCGGCGGCATTCGAACAGCCATTCGACCTGGTCTTTGCCGACCCGCCCTATGGAAAAGGCCTGGTCAGGCCGTGCTTCGAGGCCTTGCAAGCGGGCGACTGGATTGGGACGAACACATTGTTGGTGGCCGAAACCGGCATGAAGGAGAGCCTGGACATACCCGAACTGGAGGTGATCGCAGACCGAAAGATCGGCGCAGCAAGGGTCTGGTTCCTGAAACCAGGGGCTATGCCCGCATCTGCATGAATGCGGTGAAGATTGATCCATGGCCATTTACCCGCACTTCAAGGCTTTGTGCTAGACATTGCCCATGAGTTCGCAACCTGCACATGTTGATGGCCTGCGGGCTGTGCCGACAGCCGGGATTGTCTGCATGCGGGCAGGCGAGGTCCTGCTGGTGCGCCGTGGCCAGCCGCCGCGCCAGGGCGAATGGTCGATCCCGGGCGGGCGGATCGAGCCTGGTGAGACCAGCCGTGCGGCGGCACTACGTGAATTGCAAGAGGAAACCGGCGTCGAGGCCGAGCTTGCCGGGCTGATCGATGTGGTCGATGCGGTGTTTCACAACCGGGCCGGCGATCTGGTGACGCGGCACTATATCATGATCGATTTTGCTGCGCGCTGGGTGTCTGGCGAGCCAGTGGCGGGCGATGATGCCGATGAGGCGCGATTTGTGCCTTTGAACGATCTGGCGAATTATCATATGTGGCCAGAAACGGTTCGCGTCATTCAGGCCGGTGCCGCTATGGCAGATCAGGCGCGAAAGGCATAGGTTCGCAAGATGTTGTCACTGCTTCGATTGATCCCATGGCAAACCCTGATGGTGGCCTTGCAGGCTGCTGAAGATCCCGCACTCGCAGAGGCCACGGACCCGGCGGACGAGACCAAAACAGCCAGTGAGGTTGAGGGCGAGGGCGTAGATGGCGAGGTGCCAGTGGGCGACGCGTCAGATCTGCCTGCTGATGCGCCGGCTGAGGCCCTGCCTGTCGAGACGCCGCCCGTCGAGACATTGCCAGCCGAATCACCGGTCCACAAATCCTCCGACCCGATCGAGGCGCTGTCCGATACCGCGGAAACGGCCACTGAAGCGGCCTCGCAGATGTTGAGCTGGATCGGCTCCGGTCAGCGCGAGGCGCTAATTGCGGTTGCGCTGATTACCGGCCTGACCATCTTGCAATGGTTCATCCGCTGGGGCGTGCTGAAGGGGATTGTGCGCATTCCTCGCGTTGATGACTATTCGATCACCGCAGTGATCCAGCGCGTCATCAAGCGGATCCACGTCTATTTCATGGTGGCTGTCGCCTTCGCCATCACGGATGCTGTTCTGGCCCTGCCTGCCGCTGTTTCGGGCTTCGTGAAGATTGTCGTGGTTCTGGCGAGCGTGCTCCAACTGGCGGAAATGGTGCAGGAATTTGCCGTTTCGGCGATCCAGCGCAATGTCCACCGAAACACCAGTGACGCGGTGGCGCTCGCTTCGGCCTACAATGTCATCAAATGGTTCATCATGGTGGTGGTCTGGTCGATCGCGCTCCTGCTGATCCTGAGTAATATCGGCACCGATGTGACAGCGCTTCTGGCTGGTCTCGGTATTGGTGGTGTGGCCATCGGTTTTGCCGCCCAGGGTGTGTTCCGGGATGTCTTCTCGTCCTTATCCATCGTCATCGACAAGCCATTCCAGGTTGGCGACATGGTGCGCTACAATGATACTTGGGGCGCGATTGAGGAAATTGGGCTGAAGACGACGCGCATTCGCGCCCGGTCCGGTGAGCAGATTGTGATTTCCAACACCAATCTGCTCGATTGTGAGATCCACAACATGGCCCGGATGGCGCGGCGCCGGATCGAAACCGGGTTCGGCGTGATTTATCAGACCGATCCGGCCCTTGCCGAACAGATTCCGGATATTGTCGCAGAGGTCGTCAAGTCGGTGCAGGGCGTTGAGTTCGAACGCTGCGGCATGTCCGGGTTCGGGCCAAGCTCGCTGGACTATGACGTGTCCTTCTTCTCGCTGCACCCGGACTATAATCGCTCAATGGCGGCGCGTTCGCGGGTGTTACTGGCGCTACTTGCGGCCTTCAAAAAGTTTGGAATCGAGTTCGCCTATCCAACACAGACACTGTTCATCGAAGGCGTCGAACAGCCTGCCGAACCGATCCGGGCGATTTTCAAGCAACAGAGCTAAGGGCAGGCCCTATTCGACGGTCCAGCCGCGCGGGGTCTTGTGGGCTTCAAGCGTAATGCCCTCGCCATCCTGTTTTTCGCGCCACTGGGTCGGCTCATTGAAACCGCCAAACAGGCGCACGATCAGCGCAGCAAAGGCAATCGCCAGGCCAGCAATTGCCGTGGCCAATGCAATGACGCCAGCCGCAAAGATGATGGCCAGCGCAAGCAGGGCCTTGCCCATGAATCCACCTGCCCGGCGCATGAAGGCCAGCAGGTTCTGTGGGATGCCGAACTGTGCAGTCTGGGTTGCAGTCATCAGTTTACCTCTTGTTCACAAAGATGCGACGCAAGTTGCGTGCCGTCAATGGCGATCATGTGAACTTTAGGTCAGCTTGCAGCGATCTGCCCGCGCTCCGCTCTGATGCGGGCATAGGCAGCTGTAATGATGGCAGATTTCTCTGTCGCAGCGGCCTCGAACTCGGGTGGGGCACCGTTCTGGATCAGGCGATCTGGGTGATTGTCCGACATCAACTGGCGATAGGCGCGGCGAATCTGCTGGAATTCGGCGTCATGGGCGACGCCGAGAATTTCATACGGATCATCACGGTCCGGGCCGAGATGGCTGGCCTTGATCCGCCGAAACGTGGCCGGATCGAAGCCAAACGCGCCGGACACGGTTTCGAGGTATTCCAGTTCGTCAGGGGTGATCACGCCATCAGCCCCGGCAATCATGAACAGGCCGTCGAGGACGCCTTCGAGCAGGCAGGGGCGGGCACGGTATTTGCGGCCGATCTTGCGGGCATAGGACTCATAGCCCTTCACTGATTGCCGCGCGAGATTGAAGACACGCCGCACTGCGGGGGCATCTTTCGGATCGGTTTGGAAGACCCGGGAAAAAACCATGATCTCGTCATCTGTGACACGGCCATCGGCGGCAGCCATCTTGGCCCCAAGACCAATAACGGCAGCGGTGAACCCGACATCATTCGGGTCTGGTGCGCAAGCCTCGTCGACCGGAACAGGGTCTACAACCTCGTTCACGTCAAACAGGCGCCTGCCCCCTTTTATCAGTCTATCCCAGAGCGACATTGAGCCAATATAGGGCAATTTTCATCAAATGTGAGTGCGCGAAACTCACAGGTCTGTTTAAGCAGATCATTTCGTTGGCTTTGACGGGGCCTGGGCTGCCTTCAATTCGGCAATCTCACGCTTGAGGTGTTCCAGGTGTTCCAGGATGATGGTTCGCTCGCGGTCGGCCTCGCCGAACTCGTCGGCGATCTCTTCCTCGATGCTTTCCAGGTGTTCATCAGCGACAGCGCGCTGTTCCTCGGCCAAGGCATCGACGAGGAGGGCAATGAACAAGTTGAGCACGGCAAAACTGGCAATGAAGATGAAGGTCAGGAAGAAGGCCGGGGCATAGGGGTGGCCGTCATCAACGACTTTCTGGACCACCTCGAACCGCCAGCCATCCATGGTCATGACCTGGAAGAGCGAATAGGCTGAGCTGGGCAGGTCACCAAACAGCAGGGCGACTTCCGGATTGTCAGTATGGCCGAACATGTTGGTCGCCATCACTGCGCCGACATAGGTAATCAGGAACAGGACGGCGAAGATCGCCCCCATCCCGGGCAAGGCCTTGAGCAGGGCTTCGGTGATCCGCCGCATCATCGGCACGATGTGCAACAGTCGCAAAACCCGCAACACCCGCATGGCGCGCAGCACGGAGAAACCCTGTGCCCCGGGCGGTAGCGACATGCCAATGACAATGAAATCGAACCAGTTCCAGCCGCTCTGGAAGAAGCGGCCACGATAGACGATCAGCTTGAACAGAATTTCGATCGCAAACAGATAGGTCGCCGCGCGGTCGATGAATTCCAGGAGAGAGACAAGACCGGTCGATAAGCTATCTTCATAGGTCAGAATGCCCAGGACAACGGCATTCAGGATGATCAGGCCCGTCACGCCATCACGGAAGGGGCGGCTCTCGATCACCTGCTCCATGCGCGAATTATAGGTCTCGTAGTCCAGCGTCCCCTGTTTCATCCGGCCTCCCTGCTGGCATGGCGATTCTCTGGCGCCACCCTAGGCGATTACAAGCTTGTCAGGCAAACCCGCACACCCATGGCGAAGAAGCTGTCATCGGAGACATCAAATCCTTCGGTGGCGGCGCGGGCCAGCGCAGCGGCCGGATCGGGCAAAGCGAGATTGAAAGCGACCAGTGCAGACGTGTCGCCACTGACATATTCAACCGGGCCATCTTCGGTCGGCATGACCAGGCCGGTGCCCGGCTCCTGGAGATCGAGGCCGAGCAATCCGGCCCAGCGCCCGGCCAGGGCCTGCGGATCGGGGGCGGTCAGTTGCGCCCCGACAATTGCGCCTGGAACGGAGTTGGCTGACCAGTCCGGGCCGCCCCACAGCCAGGAGGCCGGTGGATGTGGTTCATCGACCGAGACAATCGCCCCGCCAAGGTCTGCCGGGTGCATGTGGCTGGCAATGATCTCATCATGATCGGCATTCCAGACCCGGCGGATGCCAGCTTTGTCGGCCCGTTGACGCACCGCTGCAATATCGTCGGTCTGGAAGATCGCCATATAGCCACCGGTCCCGTTGCTTCGGTCGAGAAAACGCCCGGCTGCCGTGTTGTCTTCGATCGGGACGACGACTTCCAGGAACTGATCGCCGAGCGCAAACACGCCATTGGTGAGGCCGAAATGGCCAACACCCGGATCGACATAGGGCGTGCCAAGGCCAAGCGCACGTTGCAGCCGGGCAATATCGCCATGGTCTCGTGAGGCAAATACAAGTTGGCGAATACGTGTCTTGTTCATGAGGTCAGTCCGCTGAAGTTGTTGTATCGCTGATGATTTTCCAGGTCCCGTCGAGCTTGCGCAAGACCAGGGTGAACAGGCCGGATGGGCGATCATGTGCGCGGGTCAGGGCCCAGGCCCCATGCGTGATTGCTGTGCCATCTGCCGGATAGACGGTGATCTCGAGTTGGCTGAGGGCCAGTTGTCCCATCAAGGCGCGGTTGGAATAGCGCGCATGATAGCGGTCCCGCGTCGATTGCCAGCCGCGCACGACCGTGCCGCCCGAAGCAAAGCGCAGGTCCGGCGACTGCCAGTAAGCCTGCATGTAGCCGTCAATGTCGCCGTCATTCCAGGCTGCTTGCTGGGCCAGGAGAATAGCCTCAATGGCCGCCTCATCTGATGCAATCACGATGCTGGAGACAGGCTCCTGGGCAGGCGGTGCGGCCTGGCACCCGGCCAGCAAAAGGCCAATCACAAGCCCGGCCCGCGTGGCAAATGTCAGCAACTTCTTCTCCCGAACCCTATGACGTGTCGGCAAAACCATTTACCTGATTTCAAAGCTTGGCAAGTCTAACCGGCCTGTGCGAGACCCGCGAGGTCGAAAGGAATTCAGACAATGATGATGGCAGCTTTGATCCTGGGTGGGTTCATCCTCCTGTTCGGCGGTGGCGAGGCGCTGGTGCGCGGCTCTGTTGGCATTGCCCGTAAATTCGGCATGTCTGAACTGGTCATCGGCCTGACGCTTGTCGGATTTGGCACCAGCTTGCCGGAGTTGGTGACCAGCCTGCAGGCCCTGTCTCAGGACGCGGTTGGCCTGTCGGTCGGCAACGTCATCGGCTCGAATGTCGCGAACATCCTGCTCGTCCTTGGGGCCGCGGCAATGGTGGCGCCGATCCTGACATCACCGCGCGCGCTCTATCGCGACGGCGCATCGATGCTCAGCGTGACCCTGATCTTTGCGGCTCTGCTATGGTTTGACGCGTTCACGCGCCCAGCGGGCATTGCCATGTTCATCCTCCTGGTCGTCTACCTGGCCGGTTCGGTCATCCTTGATCGACGGGCAGGCAATGCAGCGGCAATCATGCACCAGGAGGAGGCCGAGGAATTCGGGTCTGATGATCCGATCTGGCTGTCGGTCATTCTGGCGATGTGCGGTATCGCGGCAGTCGTGTTAGGCGCGCGCTTCCTGGTGTCTGGTGGCACGGACGCGGCCCGCATGTTCGGCGTCTCCGAAGCGGTGATCGGGCTTTCCGTGCTGGCCATCGGCACCAGCCTGCCAGAGCTGGCAACCTCTGTCATGGCCGCCTATCGAGGCAAGGCCGATGTTGCGTTGGGCAATATCCTAGGCTCCAACATCTTCAATATTCTCGGCATTATCGGGATTTCTGCGATTGTCTTTCCGTTCTCTATTGGCGGAATTTCGGAAGCTGCGCCGGATCTGGCGGCCAGCGCGGCAGCCGCCATGCAGGCCCCCGATCAGGCCTTGCAGGCCACGTCTGTCGTGACCTGGACTGATATCGGTGCGCTGGCCCTCTCTGTCTTCCTCTTGGGGCTTTTTGCGTTTACCGAGCGCAAGATCGCTCGCTGGGAAGGCACAATCCTGCTGATCAGCTATTTCACCTATCTCGGACTGCGCTTCGAGATATTCCCG
>CBDUKI010000004.1:0-24154 GCA_965367765.1 uncultured Henriciella sp. | reverse complement strand
GTTGAGGGTTGGAAGGTTTCGTGCCAGCCTTGTTTCTGCATGGACAGCCAGCTGTCGATCGGATTGCGAACAGTGACGACCGATCGGGTGGGAAAGCGTGATGCGACGGTTTCAAGCAATGTCGGTTGTGAGCGGACTTCGCTGCCAGTGAGAAAATGGCTGTGTGAATGATCGCGCAGGACAACACTGCGTCCGATCTTCCACTGTGTTTCTCGCAGGACAGCAAGATCAGCGAGGAACAGATCCGAAATCAGCTCTGGATCTGGGGCCTGATCACCCTGGCGGACCAGCGAAATCATGTCGGTTGGGGTGAACGGAGCCTGGCCATTTGCGGACGGTGTCATCGTCGAGTGTAGGTCAATCTCGTTCAGCACCAGTGTATTGGCCATCGCCGCGAGACATTTAGCGAAAAGTGTCCCGCCGGTGCATGAAAAATGGTGGATCGTCCGGATCGGTTCGAGGTTCAGATGATTGGATGTGGGAAGGAGCGTGATGGCCCGTGACAAGGCATCTGGGACGGAAGTTGGAGGCTCAGCCAGTGTGGCAGGTGCCAGCCCTTGGCCGGAGATCAGGTCGCAGGCTTGGTTAACAAGGTAGGCAAGAGATGATGCCTGTCTGGTCATGACTTTTCCTTGCCGTCTTCGCGTTCACTGGCTTCGGCAATTGAGAGGGCGGATTGGAGGAGGGCCTGCACAGATTCCAGGAGTTTGGCCTGTTCGAGATAATCATTCGACAATGCCTTGTGTTTGGCTTGCAGGTCTTTGAGATTGTTCTGCGCCAGGCGCGCCCGTTGCTCCCATTGTTCGCGTTCAGCCTTTATTTTGCTGATTTCGCTCTCGTCCTCGTCATCTGTTTCGGTCCCGCTCTTGGGCTGGACCATAAGTGAATCGCGTATCAGAACGAGATAGCCAAGTGCGGGATGGCGCCCGGCCAGGACCCGGACGACCCTGAACCCCAGCTGCGTGGCGAACGCGGTCAGGTCTTCGCGCGAACTGGCGGGGCTAATTGCGGGGTCCTGGTTATTGAGAAGGCAGCGAATGACAATCACATGCGCCTGTCTGACCGTCTGCGAGCCGCCTTCAAGGATCGCCTTGCCGTTCAGGTCGTCAATGAACAGCCAATTTAATGGCTCGGGTCGATCAGATAGAACCTCGTCCAGCGATTGGGCCGTGGTCTCGACTGTCCGTTCGAGCGTGATGTTCTGCCAGAAAGGTGTCAGTTGGTCAGGTGACAAGAGGCCAGATTCAGGGGGCAGGCTTGAAATATGATAGGTCAGCTTCTGATGCCCGGACGACAGGATCGCTCGCGAGCGCGTGACATTTTCGGGCAATCGAGTTTCCTCGGCCCAGCCAGGTAGCGAGTCCACCAAATGTACCGGGACGTTCCTGGCCCAGTCAGGCACGCTGGCCTTTATCGGCAGCGCCGCCCCGATTTCGACAATGCCAGTGGGGGGAGAAATACAACTCAATGCCTCAATGAGTGGCGAGTCAGACAAGATTGAAAGAATACGCATCAAGGCCGTCTACCACTTGATGTCTGGCCTGTATATCGCGTCACCTGCACCCGCCGGAAACTGGACTTTTTGCAATAATGTCTTTGCACCCAGACCAGTGGACCGTATGAGCGGGGACCGTTAGAAGGCAGCAGATGTATATAGCAGGGTAGAGGATAGTGCAGTGTCAGTACTCGTAATCAGCGGCTATCAGAAGGCCTGGTGCGATTTTGCCGTTTCCCGCCTCGGCCAGATGGGCTTGGCGGAACCGGCTCCAGCCGTCGGGTCGGAGCTTGATTTGCACGCACTGACCGAAAAGATGCGCAAGGCTCACAAGGTTGAGAATCAGCCAAGAGGCGCGATTTCCCAAATTAGCCCCGGCAAGGCCTGGCAACTGAAAATGGCTGACATCGTCTTGCATAATGCTGAACTGGGCAGCTGGGTCTGGGGTGATCCGGCAAATGTGCATTTTCTTGACTTCTGGCGCGATCTGGATTCGACCTGTCGGTTCGTCCTGCTCTACGGCTCGCCAGCCGAAAGCCTCGCCCAACAGCTGCAGGCAGGTGAAGGGTGGGCAAAGACGCACGCGCACGAATTCGACGTCTGGCTGTCTCATCATGATGCATTGCTGAAATTCTACAATGCCAATCCTGAGCGGTGTGTTCTGGTTCATGTTTCCCAACTCGGCGATACGGCGCAGGAGCTGGCCCAACTGATGACTTCCAGGTTCAAGATCGAGCTTCATGGGCCAGGCCTCAGTGAGGACCCAGTCCTCTCGGAGCTGGCCAAGGTGATCGCACAACAGGCAGCGCATGAACAGGAAACCGAGGGCGCCTTGTTTATGGAACTGGAAGGAACGGCAGACCTCCCGGCCCTGCGCCCAAGCCGCTTCTCGGCTGATGCGCGCAAAGCACAGGCTGAATTTCTGGACTTTCAAAACAATCAAAACCCTGATCCCAACGAGGACCTCGAAGAAGAGAACCATCTCCTTCAGATGCAGCTTGAGCAGGTGCAGGAAGAGCTGGAGCTTTATTTCCGTAAGTACCAGGAGTTGAAAAAATCTCCGGTGGGTGCGACGAATGTGGTGACGCAGGCTCAAGCAATTGGCGTGCAGGGGCCGACCAGTGTTGAAGTGGATATGCGTTCATTCATCGATGGGGATGGCTGGCACTCAGCCGAGGCACATGGTCGATGGGCTGGGCAATCGCAACGCAGCTCGGTGAACCTCCCGCCTTTGCAGCCTGGTCCATACAAAGTGACTGTCGAGATCATTGATGCAATGAGCGTTGACCTGGCCAAGGCCATCAAGCTGGAATTCAATGGACATGCCATTGTCGGTAAACTGAAAATCCTGTCGAACATGGGCGGTCGCCTGGCCCCTGTGCGTCGGCTCAAGGCCGATCTCCAACAGGTTGAAAAGCCGTATCCCGCGATCATCACGGCCAGCATTCCAGCCTCGGTCATCAATTCCGGCGAAAACAAGAACCAGTTGAACCTGTTCTCTGAGCAAACCTTGTCACCGGCCAGCCAGGGTGGGCAGGATGGGCGCCAATTGTCCATCTGTGTCTCAACTATCCGCCTCGACAAGGCTGCCTGATGCGTATCGAAACAACCGGCGCAGGCGGGCCAACAGTGCGTTCGACCACCCTGTTTGGCTTCAAGCCCGCCGAGGCTCTGAAAGACATCGCCGATGGCTGGGCCTTGTGGCGGATCTGGCTGAACCTCTCGTGGCAGGAATTTCGTGGCACGTACAGGCGTTCGGCGCTCGGAATTTTCTGGGTTGTCCTCTCATTTGCCGGGTTTGTCGGCGTGAAGCTGTTCATCTTTTCATCGCTTCTGCACGATACCGAACCTGGATACTATGACGCCTACCTACTGACCGGTTTCTTCGTCTGGATGTTCCTGTCCCAGTCGACAACCGCCGCCCCACAGGTCTTCGTGTCGGCCCGTGGCTGGATCAAGAGTGAGGCGCTGCCATTCTCGCTGTATATCTACAAGGATATCTTGCGCGAATTCTACAACCTGATCCTGACATCGTCTGTCGTTATTGTGGCGATCATGCTGATCGGGTTCCAGGTGAAGGTGACGACACCATATAGTTTACTGGCCGTCGTGTTCTTCCTGGTGAATGCCTTCTTTTACAAATTACTGTTCGGGATCATTGGGGCGCGCATTCGCGATGTCGGTCACCTGGTGCGCGCCGTGATGATGCCGATGCTCTTCCTGACCCCTATCTTCTGGCAGCCCGATCAGATGGGGGGCGCGATGAAATACCTGTGGTGGAACCCGTTTTTCCACTATCTGGAAATCTTTCGTGCGCCGATTCTTGATGGTCATTTCCCGGTCACGAGCTGGATATTCTCGCTCAGCGTTCTGGCGCTGACCATGCTGGCTTCGCTTGTCCTGTTTGCGCGCTACCGCCAGCGCATTGTGTTCTGGTTGTAGTCATGGCGAGTATACGAGCTGAAAACCTGTGCCTGCACTATCCGTTAGCGGTGAAACCGCGCGACGTCGCCGAGAGTGCGCAATTGCCGGAAAATATCGTCTGCGTGGGATCGCGCTACTATGTGCTGGCGCTCAATCACCTGAGCTTCCATTTCAAACAAGGTCAACGTATCGGCCTGATCGGACGCAATGGCTCAGGTAAATCGACCCTGTTGCGGGCACTTGGCGGCATTTACGCCCCAACCAGCGGTGTTCTGCAAACCGAGGGACAGGTCTCATCCCTGTTCAATATCAATCTTGGCATCCAGCCAGATGCTTCGGGCCGCGAGAACATTTTCATCCGTTGTCTGCTCAAAGGCTGGTCGCGTCGCGAGATCGCGGAACGTATCCCGGAGATTGTCGAGTACAGCGACCTGCAAGACGTGATCGATTTGCCCCTGAGAACCTATTCGGACGGCATGCGCATGCGGCTCCTGTTTGCCATCGCGACAACGGCATCACCGGAAATCCTGCTACTGGATGAGTGGATCGGCGCTGGCGACGCAAACTTCCGAAAGAAAGCCACAGCCCGCATGAACAGCCTGGTCGACAAGGCCGGGATCACGGTTATTGCCAGCCACAATCGTGGTCTCCTGCGCCAGGTCTGTGACCTCGGCATGTGGCTGCACAATGGCAAGATGCGTGCGTTTGGACCCATTGAAGACATCTACGAAATGCATGATGAGGCCAATCAGAAAAATGGCAGGGCCTGAGCTCAGGGCCGTCAGGCCAGAATGCCGGCATCAATGCAGGATCGCCAGTTTGCGCCATCGCAATAGGCCGGACGCCCACCGCCCGGTGCGTCGCTGACAAAGGCCATGCCTCCCGCCCCGGTCGTTGCTGCATCGGGCAGGCCGGCCATCGTGTAGCTGCCAAATCGCAGGCTGCCGGCAATGTGCAGGGTTGCGGTCGGCGATGCGGTCTGGATGCCGACATTGCCGCAATTCTCGAAGCTGACCGTGCCTAGTGCCCCCGATCTCAGGATGAGCTTGTCCAGGCTTGCAGTGTGATCGCGGATCTTGAACAGGTTGGCATGGCCGGTGACACGCCAGTTCTGGCCATTGGTTGAGTTGAGAATGTCAAAGCCGCCGCCTGAGCTGGGATTGACCGTGTCGATGGTCAGGCGCGCATCCATATCCTGGCGAATGTGCAATTGCGAGCTTGGGATCGTTGTGCCGATGCCGACATGTCCATCCACGCTTTGAATGGTCAGGGCATCGGTGAAATTTGAGCCATCACTTGAGACCTTCAGCGAGAAATCATCCTGGCCGATGAGGCCAAGCTCAACAAGGCCGGAATAATTATCCTGGAAGATCAGGCTGGCTGTACCTGTCGCTGCTGCCTTGTTGAGTTTGAGGCGATGGTCCTGACCGTCATGGTCGAACAGGGTGGCCTCGCTTTTGACGACAAAGCGATTGGTGAGATCAGGTGTGGCATTGACCCCCAGCGTGTCTGGCGTGGTCGCCAGGCCGGGCACGATCCAGTCAGCCCCATCATGTGCAATGGATTGGGCCTCATCTTCGACCCAGACAATCCATCCGGCCCGGGGCGCGTAGGCGACCCAGGCGCCATCCTGGAAACAGGCCAGTTGGCCGTCCCATCCGCTCCAGGCGCCGCTGGCACCGTTGGTGGGGATGTAGCGCTCGCCTTCAAGTGGGTTCGCGGGGGGGATGCCCAGGCTGCGGGTTGCTACGCTCGCCTGGACCAGCGTGTCCATGGCCTGGAAGACCTGATTGGCGGTAACATGTTTCTGAGCCTGGTTCGGCAGCAAGAAGGGCAGGTTGAGATTAGGGCTGTTATCCATGGAAAGCTCCGCGTCTGAGACTGACCGGAACGCTATACGGTATGGGTATTCGGTCGGATCAAGCGCCGCAACGCCCACTTGTCGAGGTTGAAGTGTGTTGAAATAGCCTGGATTATTCTCCCGAATGCCGCCCCAACGTGTTGGATAGACCGCCGCTTGTCCCCCAAGCTTTCTGACTGGCCCAGGTCAGGCGGGCGCGACATCCCCCCAAACGATGAAATGCGGGTTGTCATAACCGCGCTCGCGCTTGCCATAGAGTAGAGGTGTGAGGTCGGTTGTGGTCACCCGTGCCCCTGCGGCTTCGGCGACGGCCTGACCCGCGGCTGTGTCCCATTCCATCGTGCGCCCATGTCGCGGATAAATATCGGCCTCGCCTGCCGCGATCAGGCAGAACTTGAGTGAGGAGCCAGCCGAGATGATGTCGGCGACATTCAGCGTCTCCAGGAACTGGTTGGTCTCCTCGGAGCGGTGGGACTTGGAGGCGATCGCAGTCAGGCCAATATCGGGTGCCTTGCGAATGGACAGGCTGGAGCGCTTGCTTTCAGAGGGTACACCTTCGCCCGCGACGGTCTCGGCCTGCCAGGCTTCAAAGGGGCTCGCGGCGACAAAGAGGCGATTGAGAGCCGGGGCGAAGACAACGCCCATAACTGGCTTGCCATGTTCGATGATGGCGATGTTGACCGTGAACTGACCGTTCTTGGAGACAAATTCGCGCGTGCCATCCAGCGGGTCGACGAGTGCAAACCTCGATCCATGTTCTGGCAGGTTTCCTGCCGTTGCCGCTTCCTCGGCAATGATTGGCAGATCAGGGTCAAGCGCCTTCAGGGCAGACAGGATCAGGGCCTCGGCCTTCTCGTCAGCTTCGGTCACTGGCGAGCTGTCGTCTTTGCGTTCGACGTCGAAATCAGTGGCGTAGACCTGCATGATCAGCGCCCCGGCATCGAGTGCGATCTTGGCGAGCTGGTCGGCGGATACGGTCATTTCGGGGGCTCCATCTGGATGTTGGCTTGATGTGCAGCAATTGGGGCCGCTGCTGCAAGGTCTGTGCCTAGACAAACTGCAATTGTGGGTCGGCTGCATAGATGCGATGCAGTGTATTCATCGCATCGAAGGCTTGCAGGCTGTTGCCGGATTGGATCGCTCGCTCGGACCGGATGGCATCGAGGAAATCACACAGCACGTGATCTGCGGCCTGATCCTCCTGGAATTCAGTTATCTGTTCATCCGGGTTCGGTATTGGTTGCCCCTGAGCGTCCAGTTTTGTGCGGCCAATGATCAGCATTTCGGGGCCAAAACCGGCCGAGGACGAGAGCAGGCCGTCGAGCCAGACATAGCCATGGCTGAAACCAGCTTCGATGCGGAATGTCTCGCGCCATTGCGTGCTCGACACATGAAAGCTGATCAGGGTGCCGGCATGGTTCCGCATCAGGGCCATGACATTACGGTCGCTGCTGATTGGCGCGTCGGGTGTCGCATCGACCAGTGACTGCACTTGCTCAAGCGGCCCTGCGAACTGGTGGATGAGGTCCAGCATGGCGGCCCCATGATGAAGCAAGACGCCCTGTTGACCGGTACCAATGCCGAGGATGGACCGTATGGAGACCAGCTCGCCCAGCTCACCGGTTGCCATGATGGCCCGTGCCGACCTGACCGAACTGTGCTCACGAAATCCGAGGTCGATCTTGAGTTTGCGTGGGCGTGCCATCGCTTCGGCCCGGCGAATTTCAATAATGTCCTCTACGGATCGTCCAGGCAGGCCAGAGACCAGGACATGCCAGCCGCGGCCGAGGGCTTCGATGACGGCGGCGGCGCTATCATCACGCTGGCCATCAATCAGGATAGCGTCTATGTCGCCACCGGCCGAAACATCCACTGGCACGGCGACAAGCGTTTCGTCAGATCCAGCGCGGCGAAGCAGGTTGGTCTGCAAGGCTGGGGCCTGTTCAGGGCCCGTCGAATATCCGATCCGAATGGTTGTCATGGTCTGAAATCTACCTCGGCTACTCGGCCCAGCGAACCAATTCGCGCTTGGGGTACAATGGCGGGTGCATGCATGAATGCGCGCGTCAGGACAAGGTGTCAGGCATGAAGTTAATGTACTTCATTCCGTGTTCGGGCTTGTCCCGCGCGGTGAACCGTCGGAAAGGGAGAGCCAGCGACAGGCAATCATGTACGTTCACGTCATTGGGGTGAGTATGAGTTCAGGATCGAAGGTCAATCTGCGCGCCATGCTTGCGCGAGGGCTACGTGGGCTCTGGCATCTCGTGCCGGAAGGGCTTCGCCATCGGACCTGGCAGCTGGCCGGGCCGAAATTTCAGACGGCACATGCCCTGCGTCAGCTGGCCCGTCCGTCGAAGCAGTTGCCGGAAGTCAGCTCGGTCCCGCTGGTCGTCGCCGGGCTGTTCTCCACAGCCAATGGTATTGGCGAGGCGGCGCGCTCGACCTATCGTTCACTTCAGGCCGCCGGCTTAAACCCGGTCGCGGTTGACTTGTCTGAACATCTTGCCCCGGTGGACATGGATTCAGGCATTGCCTGCCAGCCCATGCCCGCCGATGGAACCGGAATACTGATCCTGCAATTGAACGGGCCGGAGACCATTGCGGCCATCCAGCATCTTGGCCTGCAGCGCGGGCGCAATTGGTTCACCATCGGCTACTGGGCCTGGGAGCTGCCTGACTTTCCCGCCGGGTGGGAACGTGCTTTCCCATACTTATCGCAAATCTGGACCATCAGTACGTTTGCCGGTGAGGCGCTGAGCAAACACCCGGCTGCGCCAGAAATTCATGTTGTTCCGCATGCCATCGTTACGCCGGATGGTCTGGAGGCAGCACGCTGCCAGTTCGACTTGCCTGAACCTCCCGTCATCTTCCTGACCATGGCCGATGCCATGTCATCCCTCGAGCGCAAGAACCCATTCGCGGCTATTGCTGCTTTCCAGCAGGCCTTTGGTAATGACCCAGACCGCCTGCTCATCGTCAAAACCCGTAATCTCGCGCGGGACGAGCGGGCGAATGCTGATATGCTCGCAGCCATTGAAGGCGCGCCCAATATTCGCCTGCTGGATGCGTCGCTGAGCGATGATGAGCGCTGGCAATTGATGATGGTCGCGGATGTCGTGGTGTCGCTTCATCGATCAGAAGGGTTTGGGCTTGTCCTGGCCGAGGCCATGTCACTCGGCAAGCCGACGATAGCGACGGCCTGGTCAGGCAATATGGATTTCTCGGGATCGGACACGGCCTGCCTCGTTGACTATGAATTGGTCGAAACCGTGGACAGTTATGGGGTGTATAGCCAGCACGTTTCGCAATGGGCAGAATGCGACCTGACCCTGGCCAGCGAGTATATGAAACAGCTGGCCGAGAGTGAGGGGCTGCGCCAACAGATCGGGGCGGCGGCCCGGACAAGGTTGACGGCTTGGGCCAGTGCCAGCCGGATTGGCGCCATGATGGCGGACCTGCTCAAGCCAGAACAGGCTGACGACCGTTCCTCAGGCGTTTGACCTGTAAGCGCGCGGACCGAGTAGACGTGGGTCAGAGACGAATGACGGACTGAAGGCCGAAACCAGGTGGTAGAGAATGCTGGCCGGTATTCTGTCCGACACAGGATTTCCATCGCCGTCAATTTCGTCGAGCCAGGTTCCCTTCGGCATATGGCTGAAATAGGTCTTCTCAATGTTGGTGAAGATGTTGTTGGCATCGCCCGCCGCAGCTGTCTCCGGATGGAATAGACGTGCACGGAACATTTCCAGTTGTGGCCAGATCCGCTGTCCGGCCTTATGCGGTGTGCCATCGGTATGCACTTCGTTATAGGCGAGCGAGCGAACCGGGTCGCGACCGAACTGGTCAGCTTTTCGGATCAGGCGTCGACGCCAACTGCCAGTATCCCGGCCCGTGCGCTTGTCATGCAGGGCCAGCAGTGAGGCCCATTCGTAGTGGTGACCAGGTTCAAATATCTGCCCGGCCTCGCCTTCCGCCTCGTTCCAGGCATTATCGAAACGCTCGCACAGAATGTCCTGTCCAGGTAGGAAGAACCGACGTTCAAACAGCGTCACCATGTCGGAGGCCCGCTCCAGGTAAGCCTGGTCGCGTGTGGCGCCATGCATGACGAGGAAAGCTTCCAGCAAGTGCATGTGTGGATTGGCACGGCGACCATCGACATTCGGTGCACTTTCAAAAAAACCACCTCTGTTCGGGTCATGCAGGTTGGTGTCGATGAAATCCAGGGCTTGTTCGGCCAGTTTCAAGGCGGAGGCTTCGCCTGTGGCCTGATACGCCGCAGCACCGGCCATCATCAGGAAGGAATGGTCATAGAGATCGCGCTTGTCGTCCGTGACCTGACCATTGCGATCGATCATGTGGACCCAGCCACCCTCCTTGTGCCGACATCTCTGGTCGACAAATTCTAGGCCGTCCATGATCAGGCGGTGGGCTTTGGCATGGCCGGGCCAGCCAAGACTGATGGCGCGAGAAAAGCTGAAGATCTGGCGCGCCTGGACGCGGATCCGGCGCTCGCTGTCGAAGTCAGGGGCCCCGTTCATATGCAGGCATTCGACGAAGCCGCCCCGCTCGTGGTCCCAGCCAGCCTGAATCCAGGTGTCAAAAGCATCCCACAGGGTCTCGTTGGCGCGTTGCCGGATGGCCTGGCTGATCGGCAAGGACTGGCTGCTGGCCTGGACGACATTGCCAAGCGACTTGATGGCCTCCGGATCACCGCGCGGGGTAACCATGACCAGGTCCGGTGTGGCCACAACGACGCAATCTTCAAGGCCGGATACACAAACTGTCGGCCCCTCGGAGCGCACAAACAGGCGCTGGGACTTTTCAGTAACGACGGGTCCGTGTGTCACATTATCGTCTGTGCTGGTTGCCGACATGCCCCAGAGCGCGTCATAGCTACCGACATCATTCCAGCCCATGTCGACAGGAACCAGCTTGATTTTCTGGCTATGCTCCATCACCGCATAGTCGATTGAAATGTTTTCGACCTTTTTGAATGGGCCCGGCTCGAGGTGCCAGGTCCCCTGTATCGGGCGTCCGAGGGCATTTCTGGTTCCCTCGAGAAGCTCAGGCGCGTGTTCTGACAGTGCGGCTGTCATGGTTGAGGTCTTGAACAGAAAAATGCCCGCATTCCAGAAGTGCCGTCCCTGGTCGACATAGCGTTTTGCGATCTCATGCTTTGGCTTCTCGACAAAGCTTAGCACCTTGCGAACGGCCTCCGGCGACAGGTCGGTTTCAATATAGCCGTAGGTTGTGGCCGGATAGGTCGGCTGGATACCAAAGGTGACAATGTTGCCAGCCTCGGCCTCAGGAATGCCGAGCGACACCGCCTCAAGGAAAGCGGCTGGGTTTTCGATATGGTGATCTGCAGACAGGATGAGCAGGATATCATCTGGTTGGCTGACCAGGCAGGCCGCTGCGATGGCCGGTGCCGAGTTTCGACCGAAGGGCTCCAGAATATAGTCCGCGCCAGGCAATTCTTCGCGCAGTAGGGTTTCGTGCTGTTTGGCACCAACTACGAGCGGTTTGTCGATTTTTGGACCTTCCCCAGACGGTTGTTTCAGCCGACCATAGGTCAGAGCAATCATGGAATCCGGGGCGGTCAATGAGAGAAATTGCTTGGGCTTTTGCGGTGTCGAAAGAGGCCACAATCTCGAACCGACCCCGCCACACAAGATTACCGGTTTGATCAAGATGCGCCCCTGAGTTTATCTATCTACACCTTCGTGGCCCAAGGGCGCACGAATCCGGGGCGACTGTACAAAGCGCCTTGCTCAAGGCAATGGTTGGTTGGCCGTATATCATCCGATATCTGCAGAAAAATATGCCAATAAATTATTGTTCATTATTAACCGGATCGGGGCATTGACTATGGTGTAGTTCGGAGTGGCCCAAAACTGAGTTTTTGGGTATGAGTGAGTGGTGTAGAGGGGACAATTTCTGTGCCTAAGTTTTCGGTCATCATCGTGAGCTATCAAAGCTCTGATTGGATCGCGTCCTGCCTGGATAGCCTTAATCAGCAGACTGAGAAGAATTTCGAGGTCATCATTGTCGACAATGCCTCGCGTGATAACTCTCTTCAGCAAATACGTTCCAGCGATTTGAAAAATCTGCATGTCATTGAATCAAAAGAGAATCTTGGTTTTGCAGCAGGATGCAACCTCGCGGCACGACAAGCGCGTGGCGAGTGGTTGACCTTCCTCAATCCTGATACGATGGCGCATGTCGACTGGTTGAAGGAAATTTCAGCCGGCCAGGCGCGCTATCCGCGCACGAATATCTTCGCTTGCGCACAGTATGAACTGGGCGAGGATGGCAAGCTGGACGGTGTGGGTGACGCCTATTTCGGCTTCGGTATCCCCTGGCGTGGCGGCTTTGGCCACTCAACCAAGCACCTGCCATCTGAGGGCGAATGTTTCAGCCCTTGCGGCGCGGCGGCCGTGGTGCGCCGGACGGTGTTCGAAAAAGCGGGCGGGTTCGACGAGCGTTTTTTCTGCTATTGCGAGGATGTTGACCTGGGCTTCCGCCTTCGCCTGATGGGCGAGCGTTGTGTTTTCTTGCCGAATGCGTCAGTCGAACACAAGGGCAGTGCCATTAGCGGGCGCCATTCTGATTTCACTATCTATCACGGCACCCGCAACCGGATGTGGACATATGTGAAGAATATGCCGCTCGGCCTCCTGGTTCTGACGGCACCCGGCCATATCGCGATCTCAATTTACCTGCTGGCCCGCTCGGCCTCGGTCGGCAAGTTCAAGGCGACCTGGCGCGGGTTGCGCGACGGCGTTCTTGGCCTGCCCGATATCTGGAAGTCACGACGTGCGCGGGTGTCCTACGACCCGGCCGTCAAGATCGCCCGTGCCATGTCGTGGAACGTCAATGACATGCGCAAGCGCCGCCCTTGTGTGAAGGAATTCTGATTTCGACCGACGCAAGTGCTTGCTGCACTGGTTTTGAACCGAAACCCCGTATAGAACCCCGCGAGATATGTACGCGCCTAGATGCCGATAGGAGGTTCTGTGCCACAGACAGATATTGAAACAGCCGGACGGGTGTTGCGCATCGAGGCAGACGCATTGGTTCAGCTGGCCGATCAGCTGGATGAGAATTTTGTCACCGCGATTGATGCCTGCCTCGCCAGCAAGGGGCGGGTTGTTTGCGTCGGTGTTGGAAAATCCGGTCATGTTGCGCGCAAGATTGCCGCGACCCTCGCGTCTACTGGTTCGCCAGCACAATTCGTTCACCCGACCGAGGCTTCGCACGGTGATCTTGGCATGATCACCACCAATGATGTCATCCTTGCGCTGTCCAGGTCCGGGGAAACGGCGGAACTATCCGATACCCTGCTATATGCCAAAAGGTTCGAAATCCCGCTGATTGGGATGACGGCAAAGGCCGACTCAGCGCTTGGCAAGGCCAGTGACCACCTGCTGCTTGTGCCAGATGCGCCCGAAGCCTGCGGTGTGACAAAGGCCCCAACGACGAGCACGACTTTGATGATGGCCCTGGGCGATGCGCTGGCGGTTGCCCTGCTCGAACGCAAAGGCTTCCAGGCCGATGATTTCAGAACGTTTCATCCGGGTGGGAAGCTCGGGTCGATGCTCAAGAAAGTGTCGGAAATCATGCGCTTTGGAGAGGACATGCCGCTGGTTGCTTCTGGCACGGCGTTCGAAGCGGCGATCGAGGAATTGTCGCAGAAGCGCCTCGGCTGTGTCGGGGTGACGGATGCCGCCGGACATCTGCTCGGCATCCTCACGGACGGCGATATTCGGCGCATTGTGCTGGAGCGCCAGACGTATCAGACGGTGGACGAAGCCATGACGCGTAAACCCATCGTCGTCGAGAAAACAAGTCTGGCCCATAGCGCAATTGCGTTGATGAGTGCTCGCAACATCACCCAGGTCTTTGTGGTTGAGGGCGACATCTGCGTTGGTGTCCTGCACATGCATGATGTGCTCAAGGCCGGTGTTGTCTAACTGATCGGTTCGCCATGGCGGGCGATTAGCTGCTCAGCGTGGGCGGCGTCTTCGGGCGTGTCCACGCCCCACATGGCTGAAGCTGACGGAGCCACTTTCACCGCTTCGATCCGCATGCCGTTTTCAAGAAAGCGCAACTGTTCGAGCCCTTCGAGCTTTTCATATCGTCCTTCTGGCAGGGCGACGAAGCGTTCAAGTGCGGCCTTCTTGTAACCATAGAGGCCGATATGGCGCCAGACGGGCGATTGTTCGCCTGTCTCGCGCAGCGCCGCTTCCTTGCGAATGGCTGGCAATATGTTCTTGGAAAACCACAGCGCCTCACCATCCTCGCGGAACACGCAGCTTGTCCCGGAGAACGGGGTTTGCTGCTTTTGCTGGCGAACGATGTCGAGATCGGCCCATGAGAGCTGCACAATTGGGGTGACAACGTCGCGTGCGCTCCTCTCACCCGCCTCGATGAGCGCGTCGATATAGCCAGGCGGCGTGAACGGGGCATCGCCTTGCAGGTTGACGATGAAATCAGCCTCCGGGGCAACCTGGTTGGTGGCGGCCAGCGCACGGTCTGTGCCTGATGGAAGGTCCGGGTCAGTCATCACCACAGGGGCCCCGATGTCCTTGGCATGTGCGGCAATGTCATCGTGATCCGTCGCGACGACATAATCGCGCCCGACTGCATCTTTGCAGGCGGCCTGGGCGATTTCGACGACGCGGGTCAGCAGGGTCTTTCCGGCAATCGGATGCAGTGGTTTGCGCGGAAACCGGGTTGAGGCATAGCGCGATGGAATGACGATCAGCGTCTTCATGGCTTGAGTTGGGCCAGCAGGATCTCGGCTTGTTTCCGACTGAAATGGTCGGGCAAGGGTGAACGCATGACCAATACACGGTTCCAGATCGGGCCGAGCAGGATGTCCATTGCATCTTCCAGGTCAAAATCTCGGCGGATAATGCGCTTGGAGGCGATTTCCGCGAGGATCAGGCGCAAAGGTGCGCGCACATTGTCTTTCAACCAATTGCGCCAGGTCTCGCCCGAAGCGGCGTCGTCACAGCTGGCCATTAGCGCGCCGCGCAGGACCGAGTGGCCGGATCCGGTGCGAATAGCCAGTTCGATTGGCAGCAGGATATCGGCGATGCGTTCCACCGGATCGCGCCCGGTTGTCCGGGCTGGCTGGATCAAGTCAATCGCTGCCTCCACGCACATATTCCCGATGGCCGGCCACCAGCGATAGATGGTCTGTTTGGAGGCCTTGGCCTTGCGGGACACCTTGTCGACACTGAATTTTCGCCAGCCACTTTCGGTCAGCTCCTCACGTGTCGCGGCCAGGATGGCGGCGCGGGAGTCTTCACTTCGTCGTGGGCTGGAACGTCGTTTCTTTGCAGTCTCGGTCATATCTCTGCTGTCGTTGAATTTATTGGGGAAAGCGTTAACACGGTACGTAGCGTTTGTCGCTTTTTTGTTGCGGTTCGTGGCGAGTCGAGTTTTGTCCGTCAGCGTTCAGAATGGAGTTGTTGGATGCGTACACCTGAAGACCTTAAAGATGGCTATCGCCGGTTCCGAAAAGGGAACTTTCGCCAGCAAGCCGAGCTTTACCATTCGCTGGAAAAGGGCCAGAGTCCCAACATCATGCTGATCGCCTGCGCCGATAGCCGGGCTGAACCGGCTGACATTTTTGCGGCGGCTCCCGGCCAGCTATTCGTCGTGCGCAATGTGGCGAATCTGGTTCCGCCTTACGAGACATCAGACGGTTTGCACGGGGTCAGCGCGGCGCTGGAATTTGCCGTGACCAGCCTGAAAGTCGAACATATCGTTGTCATGGGTCATGGCGGTTGCGGCGGCGTGGCCGCATCGCTGGCGGCGGCAGTAAACCGCCCGGTCGGCCAGTTTATCGCGCCCTGGGTCGAGCTGCTGGATGAACCGCGCGATGCCGTCCTGTCATCGGCCCCGGATGATCCGCAGACGGCGCTGGAACATGCCGGGGTTGAGCGCTCGCTTGCCAATCTGATGACGTTTCCATTTGTGCGAGAGGCTGTTGAGGCGGGTCGGCTGAACCTGCACGGCAGCTGGTTCGCGATTGGGTTGGGCCGCCTGCACTGGCGCAATGAGACGACAGGAACATTTGAACTTGTCGAGGCCTGACCGGCTCAGGGACGGATATTCCATTGGGCCACGGTCGCTGCGCCGCCTGCGTCCAGGTCAATCCGCCCGAACGCGCCCGTCTTCAGCTTGAGCTCGTGGGCTGAACCTTTGGCGGGCTCTGCGACCTGCAGGGCAAACCGTGCGATACCGTTCGAGGTCACCACGAGGGCCGGGCCATCCTGCAGCCCACCTGCGAGGCGGTTGAACAGGTCCTGCCAGCCCTGCCTTATCTGATCGGGTTCCGCGAGCCAGCCATCGGGCACCACAGCCTCGCGCTCCCAGCGGTCCAGTGCCGCCTGGCCAATGCGGGCGACAACTTCCGCCTCGGGGCGGTTTTCGTCGACGCCATAGTCGATCACTTTCAGGAAGGGGGTTTTGTGGACCGGCAGCACGCCAGGCTGGCGCGAGAGGATGGCTTCAGCCGTTTGCATCGTCCGTCGGAGCGGGCTGGAGCAGGCGTGGGTGAAGAGAATGTCCTCTTTCGCGAACCAGTCTGCGAGGTGCATGGCCTGGGCCTGGCCTGAGACCGACAGGGGCAGGTCGGTGCGTGCCCCGACGCGGGTGACCGTGTCGCCCTTGTCGAACGTGTTGCCGTGCCGGACGATATAGACGGGGCGGGCCATAAGGCGCCTCAGCCCTGGACCAGTTCGTGGATCGCCTTGAGGTTTTCAAGCAATGGGCGCGCCGTGGTAATCGGCAGGCAACTCGGCCCGTCGCAAAGGGCCTTGTCAGGGTCCGTGTGGAATTCCAGGAAGACGCCATCGGCACCAGATGCGATGGCGGCGCGAGCAATTGTTGCCACGCCTTCGCGGCGCCCACCCGTTGATGCGCCAGCAGTACGCGGATCAGCGCCCGGCAATTGTACGGCATGGGTCGCATCAATCGTCACCGGACAACCAAGCGCCTTCATCTGCTCGATGCCAAGCATGTCGACGACCAGGTTATTATAGCCAAAACTTGTGCCGCGTTCGCACAAGATGACACGGTTTTGAGACATCACTTCGCCAATCTTGGTGACAATATTCTTGGTGTCCCACGGGGCCAGGAATTGCGCCTTCTTGACCTGGATCAGCCCACCTGCAGCTTCAACCGCTTTCGCCGTCGCAATGACGAGATCCGTCTGGCGGCACAGGAAAGCTGGGATTTGCACGAGGTCGGCGACGCCAGCGACTGGCTCGGCCTGGAAAGGCTCGTGCAGATCGGTGCAGATCGGTACGTCCAGGGCGGTCTTGACCTCAGCCAGCATTTTCAGCCCGGTTTCCAGGCCAGGGCCACGATAAGACGTGATCGAGGAGCGATTGGCCTTGTCAAAACTGGCCTTGAACATGAAGGGCAGGCCAAGGTCAGCGCAGACCGATTTCAGTTCCTGGCCCACCTCAAGTGCGAGCGAGAGGTCTTCGAGCACATTCAGCCCGGCAATCACCGCCATAGGTTGGCCGCTGCCTATGGTCCAATCGTGTTGGCTCAGGGAAAGAGTGGTCATCGCGTCTACCTCTCGCGTGGGTCAGTCTTGTTTGTCTTGGCCCTAGACCAATCTGGAGACCCGATCCAGCCAGGGGCTGAAATCTGTCGCATTTATAATTTTTTTGCCAGACACTGCATTCTTGCAACAGGCTCACGCTATTTCTGCAGGTCACGCATATGTCTTGCTGGACGCTGCGGGGATCAGCGCGTAAGTCATTGTCGTGGAGTACCTGTTGGAGGCCGTTACATCGTGAGACTGACCGGCCTATCCCTGGTATCGCTCGCACTCGCGCAAATGATGATGGCTATTGCTGAGGAAGCAGTGGCACCCGCGCCGGTCGAACAGGTCGTGCTCAATGCCGACGAAATCGATGTGAATGAGGGTGAGAACACGGTCATCGCAACCGGCAATGTCGAGGCGGTCTACCAGGGCCGGGTATTGCGCGCCGACCGTCTGGAATACAATCGTAGCACGGACCGCATCCGCGCAACCGGCAATGTCGTGATCCTCGACGAGGAAGGGTTGCAGCGCTTCGCCGAAGAGATCGAGACGGACAGTCGCTTGGGTGATGGTTACGCGATCGACTTCGCAATGCGTATCCCTGGCGGGGCCGTGGCGACCGCCGGATCGGCCGCACGTGATGAAGAAGCCGGTATCAATACGATGGACAGGGTTGTGTTTACCGCTTGCGAGATGTGCGAAGGGGATACGCGTCCGACCTGGGCGCTGCGTGCGCGCCGGGCGACCATGGACGAAAATTCCCAGATGATTTCCTACCGCGATGCGGTGCTGGAAGTGGCGGGCGTGCCGGTCATCTATTTTCCTTATTTTGCCCATCCGGACCCGAACTCCGAGCGCCGCTCAGGGTTTCTGCCGCCTGATTTTGGCATGTCATCGAAGCGCGGTGCGTTCTATCAGCAGCCTTATTACTGGGCGATTTCGCCGTCACAGGACCTGACCCTCTCGCCGCAGTTCAACGCCAAGGTCAATCCTTTGATGGCGTTGGAATATCGCAAGCGGTTCTGGTCCGGCGATATCAAGGCTGATTTCAGCTTCACCAATGAGCAGGACTTTGATTCCGACGGCGAAAAGTTCGGCGACAAGGAATGGCGCGGCCATATCTTTGCCGATGGCAAGTTCCGCATCAACAATGAGTTCCGCTGGGGCTTTGCCGCTGAACACATGACGGACGACCTGTACACCCAGCGCTATGATATTCCCGGTGAGAATGACCGGCGCGGCCTGTTTGCCTCGCAGCCACGGCGCCTGCTCAACCAGGTCTATACACAGGGGCAAAGCCAGGACTGGTATACAGAGCTGGCTGCCCTGCAGATCTCTGGCCTACGCGCCAATGATGATGATGCAAAGCTGCCGCGGGCCACGCCCCTTTTCTATGGTGAGCACTTGTTCGATTTTGGTGATCGCGGCCTGCTCGGAATCAATGCTTCGACGGCTTATCTGACCCGCGATGTTGGGGTTGATTCAAAGCGTGCGTCTGTCGGGGCGGACTGGTCGGTGTCGCGTGTCCTGCCGGGCGGTGTGCTGCTGCAGCCATTCGCCGAGGCGAGGTATGACAATTACACGTTCAATGATGCCCCCTCTGGCAAAAGTGGGCTGGAACGGGCAGCGGCGAATGTCGGTGCGCGTCTCTCCTATCCGCTGTATCGTCCGGGCAAGTCGTTCGATCTGATCGTCGAGCCATTGGCGATGGTGGCTTATGGGACCCCGGGTGCGAACAATCCGGATATTCCTCTGGAAGATAGTTCGTTCTTTGAGTTCGACGAATCCAACCTGCTGGAGGCCAATGCCCAGGGTGGGTATGACCTCTACGAGGGGGGGACCAAGGCCTCGCTTGGCTTGTCGGCTACAGCGCGTTGGAAGAACGGTGTCTCAATGACCGCGCTGGGTGGACGGCGCTGGCGCGACCGGAATGACACGGCCTTTTCAAAGGGGTCGAACCTGGATGGGACGGTTTCGGACTGGGTGGCCGGTGTCTCGGCTGATCTGGGCCGGTCGTTGAGCTTCGAGACGCGGGCGCGGTTCGACAGTGACGATTTGGGCCTTAACCGGATTGATGCCGGGGTGAAGACGGCGATTGGCCGGTTCAGTGGCCGCGCGCGCTACTTCAAGCTGAACGAGGACCTGACAAGCCTAAACGTTCCTGAAGAAGGGATTGAGGTGCACACGCGCTTTCGCCTGACCGAGAATTACTATGCCAGCTATGGCCAGACCACAGACATCGTGCAGAGCCGCGATCTACGCCAGTATATGGGTATATCCTATGAGGATGACTGCTCGGTCTTCCAGATACTGGTCACACGCTCGGAGGCGATCGACCGGACGCTGGGGCCGAACGATTCCATCACATTCGTGTTCTCGTTGAAATCGCTCGGCAGTTTCGGTTCGTCGGAGTTCGACTAGGGCTCAGGCCCCGCGCTAGGGCTTGCCGCGCTCGACAGCCTGGGCAATCAGCTCGCGGGCTTTTTCGATGCCAGCCCAGCCTTCAACCTGGCTCCATTTGCCTTTTTCAAGATCCTTGTAGTGGGTGAAGAAGTGGGTGATTTTCTCCACCAGGATGTTTGGCAGGTCGTGATAGGTCGCGATCTTGTCGTAATAGGATGTCAGCTTCGGATGCGGGACAGCGAGGATTTTCTCGTCCGGGCCCTTGTCATCCGTCATCATCAGTACGCCAACCGGACGCGCGCGCACCACGGATCCGGGCACCAGCGGACGATTGCCGACAACCATCACATCGATCGGGTCACCATCCAGGCTCAGCGTGTGCGGGACGAAGCCGTAATTGCACGGATAGCGCATCTCTGTGTAGAGGTAGCGGTCCACGAACATCGCGCCGGACGCCTTGTCGATCTCATACTTGATCGGATCGCCGCCGAGCGGCACTTCGATGATGACATTGACGTCGTCAGGTGGGTTCTGGCCGGGAGTGATTTTCGTGATGTCCATGGGAGGATCGCCTTTTTCAGGTTCGATGTGTCGCCGTGTCGGATGAACGAGGCGAGCTTAGTCGTCAAGCGCTTAAGTGTTAACGTCGACCAAGGTGTAATTGAAACTGACGGTGATGCGGGCCTCCTCGTTCTGACTGGTCATCACTTCATGACGCAACCAGCTTTCCCATATCACGATATCACCTGGCCTGGGCTGGAGGTAGAAGAACCGCTTCATCGTTTCGGGGGCGTCCTTGGTCAGTTGTGGCGCGGCCATCATCATGACCAGGCGCGGGTCTTCCAGTTTCAGGCCGCCAGCCCCGTCTGGCATGGCGACATAGATCGTGCCTGAGAGTACGGAATTGGGATGGATATGGCCGGAGTGATGGCCGCCTTCCCCCAGGATGTTGATCCATAGGCTGTCGAGTTTCAGGCGGGCCGCGCCGATGTCCCAGTGCAGGGCGGCAGCGAATTTCTCGGCTTCGCGGTCAAGCATGTCCACCAGGTCGGCAAAGGCCGGAGCGCGTTGTGGCAGGTCGTCCAGCGAGGCGTAGGATGTATAGCCGGGATAGCCTTCCCGTTCGCACCAGTCATGCCCGGCCATGTCGCCATCCTCGATCATCCAGCACGCTTCTTCGAGGATTGGGATGAACGTATCCTCGGCCCTGGCTGTGTGAACCAGTGTGGGAAACAATGAGATTTGTGGCACGATAAACCCCCGAAGCGCATAGGAAGAACATGTGAACAAGGCCCGAAGACCCTATGAAGCGCGCCCGAACGTCCGGCGCCATTTGCAGTTCCTGCCCTAGTATGCACAGACATCGAGGTAAAGGTTCTGGTGTGTCCAGTGGGTCGCGATAAACGTCGCGCTAGTCCACATCATCGAAATGTGTCAGAGGGGCAGAATGTCTCCTGAACTGGTTCTGATGATTGCCGATCGGCTGGGTGTGTTCGTGTTCGCGCTGTCGGGCGGCGTGGTTGCGGTGCGCAAGGACATGGACCTGTTCGGCGTCATCGTGCTGGCCTATTTGCCAGCCATTGGCGGAGGGACGCTGCGCGATCTGTTGCTTGACCAGCCGGTCTTCTGGCTGACCGACATGACCGCGCTGGTCCTGGCGCTGGCCGGTGGCCTGGTCGTCTTCGTTTTCCACCGCCCGATAGACGCATTCCGGCCGCTGCGCTGGGCCGATGCGTTCGGCATGGCGCTGTTCGCGGTCACCGGGGCGGCAAAGACGATGTCGCTCGGCCATGGCCTGGCTGTGGTCTTGATCATGGGCACTATCACCGCCAGCGCCGGCGGCTTGTTGCGTGACGTGGTGGCCAATGAGGAGCCGCTGCTGCTCAATTCCGGCGAACTGTATGCCACCGCCGCCTTGTTGGCCTCGCTGGTCTATTTCGGGGCGAGCCATGCCGGTCTCAGCGAACTGGCGGCATTCGTGCTGGCCTTGATTGTCGGCTTCACATTGCGCGGGCTGGCTATCCTGCGCGGCTGGTCATTGCCAAAGTCGCCTTTCTAGCGATACGCGCCTACCAGTTGCGCACGTCCATCACCTCATCGTCAATGCAGACCTTGCGGCTGGAATGGCGCACGAAAATCACCGCCTCTTGCTCGCCCCAGGCGCTGGAATAGCGATAGCTTGAGCAGACCAGGGACGTGCCATCATCAAAGATGATCCGCCGCTTGTAGCGGCAGCCCTCCCAGTCATCCTCATTGCCGACTTTGCCGTCATCCTCGTCAATCCAACCCGATACGGTCTTCACGGCTTCGATCTTGTAGCCGACCAGGTCTTCTAGTTCGTCGACATCAAGCGCGCATCCCGCACTGGCGTGGCCAGCAAGCGTGAGCGTCGCCAGTGCGGCCAAAACAAACAGGCGTCGTGACATGGGCGGCCTCCATGAAAAGCGAGGCCAGACTAGGGCGGCGAAGATGAACCTCGTGTAACGCCCCTCTGGGCGCGCGCGGGGCTAGAGCGTTTCGGAGATCCGTTCGGAGAGGCGCGGTCCAACCTGGGCGAGCTGGTCCTGATAGCGCGCAATGTGCGGGCCGAGATGGCGTATGCCGGCTGGGCTGGCAACGCCGCGCAGACACAGGCCGTAACCCATCCCGACAGAGGCGGTTAGCGCCCCGGTCGACAAGCTGCCCATTGCCCAGGACAGGAGTGCGCCGCCTGTGATCTGTGCCATGGCCTGCAAGACAAGGTCGAGCGAAACGTCCTCGGTCAGGTAACCCTCATCGCTGGCGGCCTGAACCAGGCCTCTCCAGATGGCCCGCGTCTGGGCCCGGCGCTGCGGCGTCGCCAGGCCGGTATCATCCTGCGTAGTGGTCGAGAGCAGGGCGCGCCATAAGGTCCGGTAGAAGTCAGGGTCATTCGTATAATAGCCGAAGGCGAGCTCATGGGCGGCGAAGATGCGGTCAATGCTGCTGACGCCATCCAAAGCCTGGAAGCGCTGGGCAAAATCGCGCTCATCCTCGAACACGGCGAGCACGACAGCGCGTTTCGAGCCGAACAGGTTATAGGGCGTCGACAGGCTGACCTCGGCGCGCTGGGCCAGCGTGCGCATGGACAGGTCGGTTTCTCCGGTTTCGCGGATCAGGTCGCGTGCAGCCTGAACGATGCGTATGCGACGTTCGGCCTTGGCCTGTTCGCGTTTGCCGGGTTCGTCTGCCATGGCGGTGTCCTCTGGCGGTTCAGGCCGTGACTGTCTGCGCATTTGGCGATGTGCGCAAATCGGCGAGGTGATCAACCCCAAGTGCGCCCAGCATGTCGGTTCGGTCGGGGCCGAGCGGCGGCGGATAGGCGGCGGCGTTACGTTTCTTGCCGCGTGCCCAACAGGCCAGCACCTTGATCAGGTTGGCTGGCTTGCCGAGCCATTTGTTCGGGTGTTCGAGCATGTGGAAGCCGCGCATGGCCTGGCGCAGCAGACCGGTATCGCGGCGCAGGGCAATGCGCACGCCATCGTCAAAGAAGCTCTGGATCAGGCGGCCTTTCAGGCTCTTGCGATAGTCGGGTGTCAGCGCGGCTTCGGCCCGGCGGATGGCCGAGCGGTCCTGTGCGCGCTGATTGAGATAATAGGGGCGCAGCTCACGCGTCAGGCGGGCGTGATAAGCCATCTGACGGGCGGTCGGGTCGCTCGTTTCGTCCAGCGCCTCGCGCAACATTTCGGCGCTGACAGCGGCAAAGGAACACCCGCGGCCGTATAACGGATTGGTTCGAACCAGCGTGTCGCCGAGCGGGAAATAGCCACGTGTGACGGGCTGGCCATCGACCACCATGTCGCGCCAGCGGCTGATCAGGTCGCCCATGCCATAGACCTTGCCGCGTGGCTCAGATCGGGCCTCTTCGGTCCATGGCCGCAGGCCCGGAAGCTGCAGCGTGATGGCGTGGAACGTATCGGGGTTCAATACCGCCTTGCGTAATTCGGTCTCGACCTCGGGCACGGCCAGCGTGATGGAGAAACAGCCATTGTCACCGGGAAAGACGCCGAACTTGAGATAGCCAAGATCGCCGCTGCCGGGCGGATTGTCGGTGCGCGATGGCTCGTCCAGGCCGGGCAGCAGGCGATAGTGGCGGGTGAAGTAGAGAATGCCGGCCGACTCGCCCTCTTCGGCAATATTGGCCCCGTCCTTGATCAACTGTTCTAGGGTGAAGCCAGACTTGCCGCTGGCATCGACGATGATGTCGGCGGTTATCTCTTCAGGTGCTTCATCGCATTCGCCCGCCACGCCGGACACCTCGATCACGCCATCCTCGCCCTGGTGGGTCAGCAGGCGCCGCACGAAGAAACCGGAACGGATGTCGACATTGTCGAGGCTTTCGACATAGGTCGACTCGTTCACTGTATCGATGAAGTTGAGC
>CBDUKI010000003.1:0-25036 GCA_965367765.1 uncultured Henriciella sp. | reverse complement strand
CTACACGACGCTGGGGAAGTCAAGCCACATGACAATGCAGGGACGAAGCAGCGCACCCTTGTTCAATTCGGGAATTGCAGGATAAACCCGCTGCCATGTTGACGATTACCGAGCTTGATTACCGGGTTGAGGCACGCCCGCTATTTGAAGGCGCGAGTGCGCAGATTGCCGCTGGCTGGAAAGTGGGCCTGATCGGGCGCAATGGGACCGGCAAGTCCACATTGCTGCGGTTGATCCGTGAAGAGGTCGCGCACCCGAGCCGCGATGCTGCAATACGGCTCAACCAGGGCGCCCGGCTTGGCTGGGTTGCGCAGGAAGTGGCCCCCAGTGACGAGACCATCCTAGATGTTGTCCTGGCCTGCGATGAAGAGCGCGCCGCCCTGATGGCAGAGGCTGAAACCGCCAGCGACCCGGCCCGCATTGCCGATATCCATACCCGGCTAGGCGATATCGATGCCTGGTCGGCAGAAGCACGCGCCGCTGAAGTGCTGATGGGACTTGGCTTTACCCATGGCGACCTGTCGCGTGCGACAAGGGAATTTTCGGGTGGCTGGCGGATGCGCGCAGCGATTGCAGGTGTCCTGTTTTCCCAGCCCGACCTGCTCTTGCTGGATGAGCCAACCAACTACCTGGACCTGGAAGGGGCCGCCTGGCTGGAGGGCTATCTGAAGAAATATCCCCAAACGGTCATCGTGGTGTCGCATGATCGCGAATTGCTCAACCGTTGCGTGACCCACACGATGGCGCTGGAGCATCGCAAGCTGTCGATTACAGCGGGTGGCTACGATGACTGGCTGGAGCTACGCGCTGCCAAGCTGGCCCAGCTGGAAGCCCAACGCGCCAAGCAGGCGGCTGAGCGTGCGCATCTGCAATCTTTCGTGGATCGCTTCCGATACAAGGAATCCAAGGCGCGCCAGGCCCAGTCGCGCATCAAGATGCTGGAGCGCATGAAGGAGATCGCGATACCAGTGTCTGAACGGACGGTGCCGTTTTCCTTCCCGAGCGGCGAGGAAAAGCTCGCGCCACCCATGCTGACACTGGAACATGCCGACCTGGGTTATGGGGCGGATGCTGTCATCCTGCGCGATGTCAATCTTCGGCTTGATCCAGATGACCGTGTTGCGATTGTCGGCACCAATGGTCAGGGCAAGACAACCTTGGTGAAATCAATTGCTGATCGTTTGCCTTTGATGGCGGGTGATAAGAAAGTGCCAAAATCCGTCCGGATCGGTTATTTCAGTCAGGATCAGATGGACGAGCTGGTTGGTGGCGATAGTGTTCTCGACCATGTCCGCCGGGCCTTGGCCGGTGACACACCGGTGGCCCGTCAGCGCGCTGTTGCTGCAGGACTAGGCTTCTCGCATGAAAAGATCGATACCAAGGTCGAGAACCTGTCAGGCGGTGAAAAAGTGCGCCTGCTCCTCGGCTTGATGGCGATGGAGAAGCCGAACATTCTTATCCTCGACGAGCCGACTTCACACCTTGATATAGATAGCCGGGAAGCCCTGATCTTTGCCCTGAATGATTTCAGGGGCGCTGTCCTGCTGATCACGCACGATGTCTTCCTTGCTGAGGCGACGGCGGACCAGTTGTGGCTGGTCAAGGATGGTCGGGCCAAGCCTTATGATGGCAGCCTTAGCGACTATCGGAACTTGGTCTTGCAAGCCGAACGAGCTACAGTCGCGTCAGAAAAGCTCGCCGCAGAAGCGCCCAAAGCCTCGAAAGCCGACCGGCGTCGCCAGGCCTCGCAGGCGCGTCAGGCCGCCGCCCCACTGAAACGTCAGGCAGATGCTGCCGAACGTGACATGGACAAGCTGAACACCGAGATTGCCATGATAGACCAGGCCATGACGGGGCCTGATGTTGGCTCCGACAGGATTCAGTCCCTCATGCGCCAGCGCGGTGAACTGGTCGCCCGGCTCGAGCAGGCCGAAGTCGAATGGCTTGAGGCCAGCGAGGCCTATGAAGCCGCGCTTGAGAGGTGATTACAGGGCGGCCTCAACTGCAGTGACTTCCGGCACATAGGCTTTCAGCATGTTCTCAATGCCCTGTTTCAGGGTCATCGTTGATGAGGGGCATCCCGCGCAGGCGCCGCGCATCGACAGGTGGACGATGCCGCTTTCGGGCTCGAACCGATGGAAAATGATGTCCCCACCATCCTGGGCAACAGCCGGGCGCACGCGGGTCTCAATCAGCTCGATAATCTCGCTGACGATTTCAGCGGCTTCGCCTTCGTAATCGTCGACCGAGCCGCCATCATTTGAAGGTCCGGCCGTGGGTGCCGCTTCGCTCGCCATGACCGGCAGACCGGCCACATAATGATCCATGATGGCGGCAAGCGCCATCGGCCGGACGTGCTTCCAGTCAGCCTCTGCCTGTTTGGTGATCGATATGAAGTCAGCGCCAAGGAAAACCCGCGCGACGCCTGAGACGCCAAACAAGCTCAGGGCCAGCGGGCTTGTCCCGGCTTCGTCGATACTGGCAAAGTCATACGGGCCAGAGGGCCCGGTTACGGTCTGGCCGGGCAGGAATTTGATGGTTTCCGGGTTTGGGGTCGGTTCGGTCTGGATGAACATGATCAGACGCCTTTCAGGCAAGGGGCATATCCGCTCAGATGAGCGAGATTGAGCCAGGATTCAAGGCCAAACCCTAGGACGGGGTGTTTGATCCGTCTGCGACCGCAATTGGCGCACTGGCCTGGGCCCGCAACTTGGCTTGCAGGTTCTCAGTCGCCGCTTCAGCCTGGCTCACATAGAATGCCATTGTCGCGGGATGGTCAGACAGGATGCGCCCCGTGCCAGCCTGGCTGGAGATGAAAACCGGGTTGAAACCAGACACGCGCTCCCAGCTCACAATCATCCGATCCAGGGCTTCAGCGCTTTCAGGCGTGGTGACCAGGTCCGGCTCGGTCGACAGGATGGCCGATATCATCTGCACGACGACATGGGCATGGGCTCGGGCATTATAGATCGCTTCGATGTCAGCGCGCGAGGCAGGCCAGGCTTCCGCGGAATTGGCACTACGTTGAAGCTGCGTTTGTGATTGGGCGGCCCAACTTGCAAACAGGGTCAGGCGGGCTTGCAGGCTTTCCTGGCCCATTGGCGCAGCGGCCAGGCCGCGTGTGAGGCGTCCGTCATAGCGCTGCAACGCTTCTGCCGCCGCATTCAGTCGGGGGGTGGCGTCGGCTTCTTCTGTTGGCGCAAGAAGGCGGCTGGCGGCGTTCAGGTCGCGGTCGACATTGCCTTCTGCGTCACTGGCGAGACCGGCTGCCATGCTTGCATAGTCTGAGAGCGCTGAGATAATGCCATCCTGCCAGGCTGGCAGTGCCGTCAGGCGGGCCTGTGGGTGCCAGGCCGGGCGATCGGCAGACCAGCCTGCGCCGGTCAGTTCGCGCCCAATCAACGTCAGTGCGGTACCGGCTTCAGTGGAGGCCCAAGGTGCCAGACTGGCGCTCGAGATTGGTGAATCGTCGACCTTGTGGGCCATGACGGTGGCTGCCGGATAGCCGCCAACCAGAACCAGCACGGCCGCAAGCTTCATTGTCTTCTTTATCCGGCTCCACAGCCGCGAGGCACTTTCCATCAAGGGGCTGGGTTCGGCATCATCCAGATACGCGTGAGGTATTTCCGAGCCTAGCAGGGTGACGACCGGCTCTTGCGAGTCATTATCCGCCTCTTGATAGGCTACCGGGAGTTTTGGGGCCGCACTCATAAGAACTATACTTTCTGTTGTATTCCTAACACATGCCGCAAGAAAGATGCCGTTTACAAGCCATTAGGAGTTTAAACTTTGGCAACAGTGTGTGCGCGCCTGATTTTTTGTCAGGAATCAGTGAGAAAGTGCAGCAGAAGCTTATTCGATAATTTCAAACCCTTCCGGGATCGTGGGAATACTTGCGATAGAGAATGCGTCATCCTCGATCAGTTCTCCCCGGCCCTGTTCGCGTCGCTCATAGGCTTTCACAAGCGTCATATAGGGCGGGACATGGGTAATGCCCTGGCCTTCGAGCGGGGCCTTGATTTCAAAGTGCAGGTGGAATGTCGTCGGCGTGCCCCCGAAATCGTTCGAGACATAGCCAAGTGACTGTCCGGGCGTGACCGTATCGCCGACATCAACCTTCAAGGCGGCCATATTGAGGTGGATGTAGTTGTAAATATTGCCGGTATCGGTGCCGCGCAGCTGGATATAATAGCCCCCCTTGTACTGGATGACGCCATTTTCGACGGCGACGGCTTCATACAAGGTTCGATCAGCCGCACTGGCAGAGCGCATCTGGTTGCAGCCCGCCGCGGTGCCAACCCTGATGTCCTGGCCCTGGTGGACCTTATTGGTTGGACACATGGGTGTGGTTCGGGTGCGTGAGCGCTGTTCGCAGAAATTATCCTGCCAGGGCGCTTCATAATTGCGTGGATCACACTGGTCGCCACCACCGATGCCACCTCCAAAGCGCCAGACCTGGGACTGGGGGAAGGCTGGTGCCGCCTTGATCGGGAAGACCAAGTCTGGCGCATAGTTGGTATCATTTGCCGTCCCGGTACCAGAGCCCGGGGTCAGGTTGCCTGGCGCGTAGTACTGGAACTTGACCGGGAGCGGTTCAACCGGCTCAGGTTCGGTGTCGGTGTCGGTGTCGGTGTCGGTGTCGGTGTCGGTGTCGGTGTCGGTGTCCTGTGTTCCGTCCGTGTCTGCAGGCGGGGTGTCGTCACTGTCTGCACTTCCATCGCCCGGCGTGTCGTCCGCAACAGGCTCATCCGGACCGGGCCCAGGGTCGGCTGCATCAGTGGGCGGCACATCAGGGTCAGACGTATCCGGGTCTTGATCATTGTCCGTATCCGGCTGGGCGTCCGGCGTCGTGTCAGTTGGCAGGTCTTCATCGCCATACGGGTTATTGACCGGCGTGGAGGGAGGGATTGGGCCGGGCGCACCGTCTGGGATCGGTGGTGGTGCATCGCGCCCATCGCCTGGGACGCGAATGACATCACAAGCGCCCAGGATCAGGAGGGCGCCAGCGAACAAGCTCAACTGGATACGCATTTACTGTGTCCCCGCAATCAACAAGTCTTCTACTTTAGCGATGGCTTCTGCCTCACTGATGCAGCCGTCACCGAGGGCGGCTGCTGCGTCCTTACAGGCGAATTCGACCGAATAGGCCGCGCCGTAGCGATTGAACACAACCTGGGCTCCGGTCATTGTGGTTTCGAAACGCATATCCTCGACAGCGCTGATGGCCGGGCCGTCTGGTGCAGCTACGATCCTGTCCGTGCCTGTGATGATCGTGTCATAAGCCTGCCCCGGATAGACTGCGAAATAACCGTCTGCCATGGGCCGGAAGGCGACACCGCCCTCACTGGAGGCGACGGCCACCGGATCGGATGGCAGCAGGACCGGGACGGGGGCTGCCGATGCTGCAGCCACCGAGAACATGTCAGCATCCCCGCTCAGCGGGCGTTCGGCAAAGTCGCGGCGGGCAGCTTCCCAGTCGATCACAGCCTGCCGGGAGACGGCATCGGGTGCCAGCTGCTTGATCGGGGTCTCGGCTGGGGTTTCGATGGCTTCAGCTGGCGGCGTGTCCGTTTCCAGAGCGGTTTCGACATCACGGTCTTCGCCGGGCACACGGATCGGGCCGCAGGCCGTCAGCAGGGCGAGGCCAGCAACAGTCGGCAGGACAATAAATGGTTTCATGATCAGTTTCCTCCACCCGGCTGGGCGATTTCATCGGTCTCGGCATAGACCAGGTTATCCATGCCGCGCAGGTCTTCGAGAACCTGTCCAGGTGTACGCTTCAGGGCATCATCGCGTGACAGGCCGACAATGATCTCGCCGGAATAGCTGGCGCGCATCAAAACCAGGCCCTGCATCGCCGGATGGTCCTGTTGCCAGGTTTCGAACTTGGCACGGGCACCGGCCTCATCACGTCGGAAGGTCTTGCAGATATCGTCCAGCACCGGCTCGCCCTGGAAACGGACAATGAAGGTCGCTGCGGGTCTCTCAAGCGCTGCCTGTTGCGACACAACCGGTTGGGTCTGAGGGGATTGGACGGAAAACCATTTCGGCCACCAGTTGACGAAACCAGGTGATGATTGCGGCGTCATGCTAACGCATCCGGTGAGCGCCATGATCGCCAGTGCGGCCCAGAAACCCCTTTGGCGCCCGCCTCGCGCCGATGTGCAGAATGTTGCCGTCAAGATGTCTCCCTCCCCAACTGGTTAATCCGACAGGCTGATGCGGCTCAAGTCAAGTGACCCGGCCCCACACGGGCGGTAGCACATGCTTGGATCGTCGGCTGTCGGTTCAGCCCCCGGATACTGGCTGCACGCGCCGGTGCACTGTTCCTGTGAGATCGAGGCGAGGCTACCCGTCAGGCGCGACAGAAGCTCGCTGGCCGTCAGGTCGGGCCGCTTGGACTTGACCAGGGCCAAGGCGGCAGACACGTGCGGGGCCGCCATGCTGGTGCCCTGCTCATAGGCATAGAAGCACGTATCGATTTGCGCCCCGGTGACCGGATCAATGCAATGCTCGGCTGTCTTGGTTGACAAGACCCCATCGGGATTGCCGTCGCCATTGTCATCGCGCGTCAGGTCGCCGCCCGGCGCGAGAATATCCACCCCCTCACCATAATTGGAATATGGCGCGAGATAGCCACGGGCATCACCGCCCGCCACAGTCACAACATTGCGGCACCCGGCAGGGGCGTAAAAATCGGTTGAAATGCGGTTGTTTCCGGCGGCTGAGACGACAATTACGCCCGCGTCGGTTACGGCATCAATCGCGTCCTGCATGGAGGCAGGGCAGGTCTTGAACAGGCCGATGGACAGATTGATGATGTCGGCAGGATTGTCATTCCAGACTTCATTCCCAAGCGCATCATATTCCGGAATGGTCCCGGCGGCCCAGCGGATGGCGTCATTGATGTCTGACAAGCGCCCACCGCATTTTCCAAGCGCGCGGACCGGGACGATCTTGACGTTCCAGGCTGCGCCAGCCACGCCGGCACTGTTATTGGTGACACCAGCCCCAATCGTTCCGGCGACATGTGTGCCGTGATAGGAGTTGGTCAGGGCCCCGCGTTCGGGGCAGCGATCACCGGGATCGTCGGGATTGTCATCACGCCCGTCACCATCATTGCCGGTGGTCGGGTCGGTGACCATGTCCCAGCCGGGCATTACGTTCGGCGAACCGGCAATGTCGGGATGCGACATTTCCAGACCAGTATCGACCACGGCGACAACCACGTCCTGAGAGCCTTGATTGGCTTCATCGGTCCAGAAGTCTACAAAGCCCGCGCCGCCTTCTGACTGGTCGGCCCCTGATCCACGTGACAGGAAGTGCCATTGCAGATCGAACAAGGGGTCATTCGGCGTGATGGAGACCGGGGTGGCTGGTGGTGTGCCTGGCGTACGGATCATCTGGTGGTCAAACAGGTAATCCTTCTCGACATATTCAAACTCGCCAGAGGCCTGCAATTCCTGGATGACGCATTCCATCGCCAAAGCCGGATCATCATGGGCGCGCCGGACCGCATCGTCTGTACAGGCAATTTGCCGTTCGATCCCAAAGGTGGGATCCGAGACGCGTTCAGTCGTGAACTGGGTAGGTTTCATTGCGCCTGAGCCGATCTCAATGACCATCTGGCCTGAGCGAGAGCGCTGGATACTGGCGGCAACCCCATATTTTGTTGCCGTTTCAATCATCCGATCTTCTGCGCTGAGCTGTTTAACCAGTGTGTCCGTGCGTAGCGCCATCGCGCGCTGGGCCACCTTGGGTTCCAGTTGCGGCAGGGCCCGCAACTGTTCTTCACGGCTTGGCATGATGACCATGGCCTGTGCTTCCGGAGGGGCAGGGAGGCCACGCTCCACCATCTGCTTGCGAGTGATTTCCTCGCTCAACCGCTTGCGTGGCAGGATGACAGGATCGGTTTTCAGCGAGCGGGTGGCAATACGGGCGTCCGGGTCGATGACGGCGACCTGACGCGTGCTGGTGGCCGGGCGCTCGATCCGCTCGATGATTTCGGGGTTATCCGCCGCCGCCATTTCGGTCTCGCGGTCGAGGACGACAATCTTGGTCTCGGCCTGGCCGTCCACGAGAATCTCGTCGACCAGTTCTGGCTCTGCCATGACTTCGGCCAGGGCGATGGTGGGGGCGAGGTCGCGCGGCTTGGCGACAATCGAGCCGATGGCATACCGCCGTTCCGACATATCAACGGGGACGATTTCGTTCGGCGACAGGAGTTCTCCGGCCAGGGCGCGGGCCTTGACGGGGGCTTTCTCAATATTGCGAACCTGTGCCGTAGGGGGTTGGCCAAGCAACTGGTCGACGACGGCTTCCCCAAGCGCCTGGGCGCGTTCAATCCTGTCCTGGCGCTGGTCGCATGCGGACAGGCCTAGCAGTATCAGCCCGGACAATCCGAGTGTGACGGATTTCCAGGAAGTCATGTTCGATGCCATCGAAGTCCCCTCGTTTGCTCCGTGAAAGGTTACATTAACCTTATGTCCAATCTGTGGCGAGGGGCTTATTCCAAATCCAGCGTGCCGAGCGCGTGCCCAACCGTCTTGCCAGCATCGGCGATATAGGTGCGGATAATCGTCGACCACGCCGTCATGTTCATGAAACCGTGGATCATGCCGGAATGTTCGCGCACGGTGACCGGCACACCATGGGCGGCCAATTTCGAGGCATAGGCGCGCCCTTCATCTTTGAGCGGATCCCAGCCGCATAGCACGATATGGGCTGGCGGCAGGCCGGCGAAGTCCGCATCCTCGGCGAAGAGTGGTGAGACACGCGGGTCCATTCGGTCGGCTTCATGCTCGATATAGCTGTCGCGAAAATAATCGAACAGGTTGGGGGAGATGAAGAAGCCGCTTTCCTGGAAACTCATCTTCTTGGTGCGGATATCAACAAACTGGACCAGCGGATAGAGCAAGAGCTGGAAGGCTGGCAGCAGGCCGCCCTGCCGGTTCATTTCCTGGGCGATGAAAGCCGACAGATTGCCTCCGGCGCTATCGCCTGCAACGGCGATGCGATCAGGGTCAAAGCCAAGGATATTGTCTCTCTGGGTGACCCAGTTCCAGGCCGCCAGCGCGTCTTCATGTGCCGCTGGGAAACGGCATTCCGGTGCGAGGCGGTAATCTATCGACAGGACGCGGCAGCGCGACGCCGCTGCCAGGCGTCGGCAGATGATGTCATGCGAGTCCAGATCGCCCATGACAAAGCCGCCGCCATGGAAGAACAGGATGGCCGGGGCCGGGGCGATGCCAGCGGCCAGCGGCACATATAGCCGGGCCTTGAGCGGGCCTTCGGCGCCATCAACAATCAGGTTGGATATCTCGGCGAGTTGCGGCAAGTCCTTCTCGACCGAGCGGCTGGCGCGATGAAAGCTGGTCCGCAGCTTGTCGATAGACCCTTTCAGGTTCATGTCGGGAATATCCGGCATGGAAAAATTGTTCATCCAGTTGCGGAATGTGTCTTCAATGGCCATGGGTTGACCTTGCCTTGGTTAAACGGCGAATTGAAGAGAGAAATAAGACCGGATGGAGGAAATAACGTGAAAACTGTGGATGTGTTCTGGTCGTTTCGATCACCCTACTCCTACCTGGCAACCAAGCGCCTGCGTGCGATGTCTGACAAATGGAAGGTGCGCGTGCGTCCGCGGCCCGTCTATCCGATTGCGATCCGTACCCCGAACTTCTTTCAGGAAATTCGCCCGCAATGGGTGCCTTATTTGCTGAATGACGTGGTGCGCCTGTCGCAATATCTTGGTTTGCCGCTCGGCCCACTCAACCCGGACCCGGTGGTGATGAACATGATGACGCGTGAGATTGCCGAAGAGCAGCCGCATATTCATCGCCTGACCCGGCTGGGCATTCTGGCCTGCGAGCAAAGCGACGAGACCGGCTGGGCCTTCATGGACGAGGTCTCGACCCTGATCTGGTCTGGCGGCGCATGGACCGAAGGTGATCACCTGGCCGAAGCGACGGCGCGGGCCGGCCTGGATCTGGCCCAGCTGGACAAGCAGCAGGTGGCCGAGACCGACAGACTGACCGCGGTAATCGAGGCCAACCAGGCCGAACAGGACAAGTACCACTGGGGCGTGCCGCTCATGGTGTTCGAGCAGGAAGGCTTTTTCGGCCAGGACCGGATTGACGTGCTCGAATGGCGCCTGGAGCAGGCCGGGGTCGAACGAGCCTAGAACCCGCCCATCTGACCCATCTGCATCGCGCGCTCGAGCCCGCCATTATTCATCTCGTGGAAGGCTTCAACCCACAGGCGCGCACGTGTATCCTGCGGCAGGCTTTGCAGTGCGTCGATCCCGGTCACGGCAAGGCTACACACATCAAGATTGCGCACGGCGCGCATCTGCTCGGCCTGGCTGGCCCCCTGCAGGGTCATCAGCTGCATGACTTGCGGGTTGGTCAGCATGCGCATGGCAAGGGTCTGCAGGGCCATTTCGTCGGCGGGCGTCATCCGTCCGTAATTTCGCGGATTGGCCTTGGCATCCTCGATCGCTTCGAGGGCGATCAGGTTGACCTTCAGGCCCCATTCATAGGCCGGTGAGCCATAGCTGAAGACGTTGCGAATGCTGCGCTCCATCTGCGTGGGTGACTTGCCGGCATAGCTTTCATAATGTGCGCCGGTACACCATTCCGAGCGTGACTGCGAAAGCGAGCGCAGGCCTTGTTCAGAGATGTCGAGCATGGCGTCAAAATGGCGGACGTCGGCCTTGGCGAGGCTTTTGGCATGGCTGGCCATTTCCCCGCTTAGCGAGTCCAGGACCAGAAGGGCAATCTCATCCTTGTCGGCCCCGGTGGCGATGGCCTCGGCGGCGACGTTTTCCAGCTGCACGGCAGATTGCGGTGAAACCCGGTTGAGCTGGGTGAGATAGGCATCGGTGGCCGGGTCATCGAGCAGGCTGGCCAGCTGGCTGGTGGGGGCGCTGGTCTCTGCAACCGGACGGGTTCCTACTTTATCGCCTGACGGCCAGTTCAGCACCCCGAAGAAGGCAATGCCCACAACCAGGATTGTAATGATGCCAAAGGCAATCTGCGAGGGTTCGGATATTCTGTCACGCGCATCATACATGGTCGGCTCCCGGGGCTGGATGCCGGGATATTGTCAGATAAATCCTTTCAATTGGTTAGGCGGTCTGCCCGTTTTTGAGTGGTCCGGCCCCCTCAGCCCAGAAAGAAGAAATCCGTCACCACCGCCAGGACATAGGGCGTGTTGCCGTAGAACAGTTCCGGCATCAGGTCGGCCCAGATGCGTCCGCGCGTGTCTTCTGGAAGACTGTCGGACAGGTCAGCCATGGCCGTGCCGAGGCGACAGACATTGATGCCCTCAAGCGCGAGGCGCATATTGTCATAGCCCTGGCCCTCGGCTTGGGAGAACGCGGCGATCTGCAAGGCCAGCGCCCATTGTTGCGAGCCCATGGCCAGGCCACGATCCTGGAGGGTGGCCTTGTCGCGCCAGGTCCGTTGGGCATGAAAATAGGGCAGGCTGCGCCCGGTCTGGGCGGCCTCGAGATAGAGGCGAGACCAGGTCAGCGCCCAGTCATAGCCGTCACTGCCATAAGGAAACTGGGCAAGGAATGTCTCGATCAGGTCCGGCGTTGGTTGCTTCAACAGGGCTTCGACCGTTTCCGCCTCGCACCAGGGTGAACGCGCACGGTCGAGCGTTTCAAGGCCGCTGCGAAAGTGCCCGATCAGCGCATCAAATTCGCTGACCCTGGCCCGCCGGATGTAGGCCGCATTCGGCTTGAGCTGGCTCATCGCCGTCCATAACAGGCGCTGGGCCAGGTCATTGCTGGTCATGCCATTGCGCAGGGCTGCATCGGCTTCCCTGCGGAACTGGTCAGCGACATCCGGCACGGTGCGCTCAAGCGCGGCAAGATAGGCGAGCGACGCCGCGTCGGGCAGGGCCTGTTCAAGCGTCAGCACTGCCGTATCGCGATTGGACGGCGCCGGATGGGCTTGGGTTTCAGCGCGCAACAGCAACAAGATGGCCAGGCCGACAAGCACAAAACCGAACACGACAAGACCGAAGGTCAGGCCGCGTGTGGGTCGGGTTGTCTCGGCCATTGGCGATCTATCCTCCGGCTTGTGCCCGTTCAGAGCTGAACGATACTTGCATCTGGCGCCGGTGCATACAGCTTCTCGACGATATCACTCCGGCAATCCTGCGTCTGGCGCTGATTGACGTAACCCTTGTCGGTAATTTCGCCCTTGTCGATGCTGGGCGGTTCAGTCAGCACAGTGAAACGCTTGATCCGGCGCGAGGAGCCCGGCTCTCCGGCATTGAAGGCCGCGATTTTTGCCGCCAGATCGGTCTGAAATGTGCCAAGCGCAGCGGCCATGTCGCCACCCGTTTTTTTCGCGTAGGCTTCAAAAGCAGCCGGGGCTGGCCAGACCATGGCGCTGGCGAAATTCTTGTCCTGGCCACAGATAACGGCGTCGAAGACGAGCGGCGAGCAGGCCGCCACGAGGTCCGGTCGCAAGGTTCCAACACTGACCCAGGTGCCAGATGAGAGCTTGAAATCCTCACCGACACGGCCGTCAAAGATGATGCCCTTTTCCGGGGCGTCCTCGTCGACCATGCGAGCGGCGTCGCCCAGGCAGTAAAAGCCTTCATCATCAAACACTTCGGCATTCTTTTCCGGCATGTTGTGATAGCCATCCATGACCGAGGGGCCCTTGACGCGCACTTCCAGCTTGCCGCTGGTGGGCACGAGTTTCAGGGTCATGCCGGGCAAGGGCAGGCCGATCAGGCCAACGCGCTCGGCCTCCCAGTGAACGACAGTAATGCCCTGGGTTTCGGTAGCACCATACATGGTCACGATGGGCACACGCTTGCCGGTCGCCTTGATCGCCAAGGCCTGCAAGCGATCGTACAGGTCGTCGGATAGCGTGGCCCCGCCATAGCCGATCGACTTGAGGCGCTTGAACACCGCGTTGAGCAGGTCTTCATCTTCTTCCATTTCGTCGGCCAGCATGGCCAGCGCAATCGGTGCGGTGCCGATGACTTGCGGAGAGACTTCGCGGATGTTGCGCACGGTCTGAGCGAACAGGGCTGCGGTTGGCTTGCCGCCATCAATCCAGAAGGTCGCCCCGCCCCAGAGCGCGCCATTGAAATTCACGTTTGAGCCGGAAATATGATTCCAGGGCAGCCAGTCGAGCACCTGGCCAATCTCATCTGGATCGTAATCGGGGTCGCGGGCATCGTCACGCAGGCCTTCCTGGCCGGCAATCATCGCGCACATCATGCCCTGGGTTTGCGGCACAGGCTTTGGCAGACCGGTCGAGCCGGAGGTGAACAGGTATTTGCCGATGCTGGCATCGTTCAGCTTGTCCATCGCAGCTGCAACGGCAGGGGTAACGGGTGTTTTGAGCAGGCTGGCATACTCCGCGACATCGCCGCCAGCGCCTTCGACGGCAACGATTGTGCAGCCATGATCGCCGAGAGCGCCAAGTGCGGTTTCAAACGGCTTTAACTGTTGAACAAAGATGACTTTCGGCTTCACCGTTTCGAAGCAATGCTTGAGTTTGGCATGATCGGTCGACATCAGCGAATACGGGACTGAAATCGGCGCGGCGGGTGCGCCAATGGTCATGGCGGCCATCATGACCAGCGCCGATTCAATCGAGTTACCTGAGAGGATCATCACCGGGGCGTCAGGGCCAGCGCCCATGTCGAGGAAAGCCTGGGCGAGGGCGTGTGTGTAATCGCGGCCCTGGCCGTAGGTAATGCCGGTCCATTCGTCGCTCTGCGGGTCGCGCTGCATCAGCCAGTCACGGTCCGGGTGTTCGCTGGCGCGCTGGTCGAGGGCGTGTGGAATGGTGCGCGGGCGCTCGCCCGGCGCATGCAGCTGGCTGAGATAGATCGTGCCGTCCGGTTTCTTGTCGGCATGTACCTTTGGCGGCTTCTGCGGCAGCGGTCGGAATGGCGGTTGGCTCTGTGTCTCGGCCATCTCGGCCTCCTTTTCGTTTCCTCGTTTTGTCCCCTTGAAAAGCCTTGTCGCCACGGCAATCAAGCCTTTTCGATCCGCGCCCCCAGGAATTGCGACTATACTGCCAAATCTCGACGCATTGATACGTGAACCGGGCATGAAGGCCAGTCTCGCGGCGTGTTCAGGCAGACCATGTAAGGATCAAAACCGTGAATACAGTTCAAAGGACAATGACATGCGCGACTATATCCTGAAATGGCTGGCCCTGGGGCTGGCCATGGCGACCAGCTTCATCGCCCCGGGCGGCGAAGCGATTGCCTACAAGCATCCCGACTTTCGCGGACCTGCCATATCGATTACCGGGCCAGTGGCGAATCTCGCCTATGAGCGCTTCAACGACACGATTTCATCCATCGAGCTTTCTGGCACATGGGAAATCTGCGTCGATCCGAATTTTCGCGGCAAATGCCGGATCATCAATGGCTCGGTGTCGCGCCTCGCTGACATCCGGATGAATGACAATATTACCTCGTTGCGCCCTGTGTCACGCCGCGGCGGACGCTATGGCGATGACCGCTATGACGACCGGTATGATGATCGTTATGGCCGCCGCGACGATGCGCTGGTCCTGTTCAAGGATCCGAACTTTCGTGGCCAGGCGCTTGGCCTGGACGGGGCTGCACCGAACCTCGCCTATCAAAGGTTCAATGACACGATCAGTTCTATTGCCGTCAATCGCGGCACTTGGCTGGTCTGTGAAGACCCGGAATATCGCGGCCGCTGCGAAGTGATCACTGCGTCCGTTGGCTCGGTCAAATATATCGGCTTGAATGACCGCATTACCTCGATCCGCCCATACCGACGCGGTGACCGCTATGACAGCGACTATCGCCGCGACCGCGATGATCGCCATCGCCGTCACTAGGCTCACAAGTCCGGTCGGTTCCCGGGATTAAGCCTGCAGGCCAGCTTCACCATCAAAGGGGTCGTGCTCTGCCACCATGTGGCGGGGCGCGACCTCGATCAGTTTCGGGGAATATTGTTCGGCATCGGCATTGTCGATGAGGCGCGATTTCAGGAACCGTAGCGGCGCACGCGTATCCAGCGGGCTCGGCAGATCACCTTCCAGCCGCGTGTGGACCTTGGCCCGCTCGAGCTTTGGATCCGGGCTCGGCACCGCAGCGATCAGCGCACGGGTATAGGGGTGGCGGGCATGCTCATAAATATCATTGCGTGAGGCGACTTCGACGATCTTGCCGAGATAGAGCACCATGACACGGTGGCTGATTTCGCGCACTACGGACAGGTCATGGCTGATGAAGATCATCGCCAAGCCAAACTCCTTCTGCAGGTCGATCAACAGGTCGACAACCTGGGCCTGGACCGAGACATCAAGCGCCGAGACCGCTTCGTCACAGACCAGGAGTTTCGGGCGCAGGATCATCGCGCGGGCGATGCCGACACGCTGGTTCTGCCCGCCCGACAATTCATGCGGATAACGGTTGATCAAGGCCGGGTCGAGGCCGACACGCGGCATGATCTCGCAGACCTTGGCCTCGCGCGCGGCGCGGTCCAGTTCCGGCGCATGCACGGTCAGGGGTTCGGCAATGGAATTGCCGATGCTCATGCGCGGGTCTAGGCTGGCCATCGGGTCCTGGAAGACAATCTGCAAGTCATCGCGCAGGGCGTTCATCGCCTTGCGATCGGCCGAGGAAATATCGCGCCCGATCCACGAGACCCGGCCAGCCGTCTGCGGGATGAGCTTGAGCACGGCGCGCGCAAGGGTTGATTTGCCGCAACCAGATTCGCCGACGACGCCCAGCGTCTCACCGGCCCGCAGGTCAAAGCTGACGCCATCGACGGCTTTCAAGGCCTTGGTCTTGCCGAACAGGCCACCGCCAATATTGATCGGGAAGTGGACCTTGAGGTCTTCGGCCTTGAGCAGCGGCTCGCTCGCCAGGTCCGGCCCTTCGCCCAGTGTCGGGCGACCTTCGCGATTGGGCTGGTCGATCCGCGGGACCGCGTCCAGCAGCATCTTCGTGTATTCGTGCTGGGGATTGTAGAAAATCTCGTCAATCGCACCTGTTTCGACAATCTCGCCATGGCGCATGACCACAACGCGGTCACACATGCGCGCCACAACGCCCATGTCATGGGTAATCAGAACGATGCTGGTGCCGGTATCCTTTTTCAGGTCCGCCATGAGGTCGAGAACCTGCGCCTGGACGGTGACATCCAGGGCCGTGGTCGGTTCGTCGGCGAGCAGCAGCTGTGGCCCGCACAGCATGGCAATGGCCACCATCACGCGCTGGCGCATGCCACCGGAGAGTTCGTGCGGGAACTGGTCCATGCGCCGCCGAGCTTCCGGGATGCGGACATGTTCGAGCCAATCAACACAGATCTTGGTGGCCTCTTCGCCCTTCAGGCCTTTGTGCAGGCGCAGGACTTCCCGCATCTGCGCACCGACCGTCATGTGCGGGGTTAACGATGTCAGTGGGTTCTGGAAGATCATCGACATCTGCGCGCCGCGAATCTCACGCAAGGTGCGCGCATCAGCGCCGAGCATCTCGGTCCCGTTAAAGGTCACCGAGCCGCTGGCTTCGCCATTGTCGGCAAGCAGGCCCATGGCGGCGAGAACGGTCTGCGATTTGCCCGAACCGGACTCCCCGACAATGCCCAGGCATTCGCCAGCAGCAACTTCGAAATTGGTGCCCCGAACGGCATTGACGGTGCCATCGGGGGTGTCAAAGTCGATCTTCAGGTCGCGTACGGTAAGAACAGGTTGGGTCACGGCAAATCGTCCATCATTTTCCCTGTGCGCAATGGGGGCATGTGCCGCGATCTTGTCAACAGGCCGACTGCCAAGGCCGCGACCAATTGTGTATGCCGCTGCGGGACAGCTTGCCCCGTGCCCATGCTTGGGCTTTGTAGCGGGCAGATAGAACATACCAGCCTGGGAGCCCGATAATGCCGGTCATGAATTTCCTCAACAATTGTATTTTCGACCATGGCGCGATTGGCCAGCTGGAGAAGACGCTCACCAAGTATGGTGCCTCCAGGCCGATGATCGTGACCGACCCGGGCATCAAGGCTGTTGGCCTGCTCGATACGGTGCTTGGTGCATTGGGGGCGATCCAGCCCGCGGCAGTGTTTGCCGAGACGGTTGCCAATCCAACTGAGGATCAGGCCATCGAAACTGCTGAAATCTACAAATCGTCTGGTGCCGACAGCGTCATCGCGCTGGGCGGCGGATCGAGCATGGACCTCGCCAAGTCCTTGTTGCTGCTCGCCACGCTGGGCGGTCAATTGTCCGACTATGCCGCGATCACCGGTGGCAGCCGCAAGATCAGTAAATTGCCCCCGATGATTGCCATCCCGACCACGGCGGGTACAGGCTCTGAAGTGTCCGTCGGGGCCATCACCACGCTGAATAATGGCCGCAAGGAGACGTTCGCTTCGCCTTTCCTGATCCCGGATACGGCGATCTGCGACCCGGACCTGACGCTTGGCCTGCCCGCCGGCTTGACTGCGGCGACCGGCATGGATGCGGTGACCCATTGCATCGAGGCTGTGCTGACCCCGGCGGTGAACCCGCCAGCCGAGGGCGTTGGCTATGACGGCCTTAACCGGGCCATCAAGAGCGGTGCGCTGCGCCGTGTCGTGGCCGATGGCAGCGACAAGGATGCACGCTGGAACATGATGATGGCGAGCTATGAAGGCGCGTTGGCCTTCACCAAGGGGCTTGGCGGGGTGCATGCCCTGTCGCACGCGGCCGGTCGGTTGAAAGAGAAAAAGCTGCACCACGGCACGCTGAATGCGATCTTCCTGCCGCATATCCTGCGCTTGCATGATGGCGCTGCACCGGAAAAATATGCCCGGCTGAAATTCGCCATGGGCTTGAAAGACAATGATAATCTCGGCGATGCGATCGAGCAGTTGAACGCCGATATCGGTATTCCGTCGAGCTTGAGCGCGATCGGTGTTGCCGCGTCTGACGGGCCAGGCATTGTCGAATATGCACTGGCGGATCTTGCCCATCACGGCAATCCGCGTCCGGTCAGCCAGGAAGATTATGAGAAAATTTTCGAGCTGGCGCTGGGTTGATCGGGGTGGGATTTTCCCCCGATAATTGGGGGATAGATTCGGGTCTGTCCTACAGATCAACCTAGGAAGAGGGGCCGAAAAACCCCCGAAGACACTATGATCAGGCTATGAAACGCGGGTGAAGCGTAACCATCCGGGCGCGCCCGCCTGCGTCAATCATCGACCGTGAACGGGCTGTCGAGATCGGCCAGGCCCGGCCAGTTGAAATCACGCCCTGACATGACGACGTCGCTGGGTTTCGGCCAGGCAATCGCGGCTTTCACATCAGCCCAGAACAGGCCGCCTTCGGCTTGTGGTGCGTAGGGTGCGGACACCTTGTAGGCGACCAATGTGTCGGTTTTCAGCGTCTGGTAGCCGTGGGCAAAGCCCTCTGGCACAAACAATTGTTCGCCGCCCTTGGCAGTGAGCTCACAGGCGACGTGGCGGCCATAGGTCGGCGAGCCTTTGCGAATATCAACCGCGACATCGAAGATTGCCCCGCGCACGCAGCGCACCAGCTTGGCCTGGCCGTACGGAGGGGCCTGGAAATGCAGGCCGCGCAAGGTGCCCGGTGCGGCGGAGAAGGCTTCATTGTCCTGCACCCAGGCCACGCCTGGCAGTCCGGCAGCGGCCCAGTCTGCAGCATTCCAGGTTTCGGCAAACCAGCCGCGCTCATCGCCATGGCGGGCGGGTGAAACCAGGGCCGGGCCGGGAATATCGAAACGGGTGACGGAGAGTTTGGCCATGGCGCTGCGGTGCGCGAAGTGGGCGGTGAAGTCAAGCCGGATTGCTGGCCGGGCACCTCACCAACGCAGCAGGTGGCAGAGCGCTTCTGTATCGGCCTGGTAGGCGATGGACAGATCGGCGCGCAAGGTCAGATCATGACAGGAAGGCAGGCCATTGGTCATGTAACCTGCCTCTCCGAGCTGGCCCCCATTGGCCGGGTCAGTGATCGTGAAATGGCCATCACCTGCGGTTGTGAAGCGCACGGTCATCCGGGTGCGGGCAGCCAGCGTCCAGGCCTGATCATAGGCCGAGACGGTGATCGGCCAGTCGCCCTGATTGCGCAGAACCAATGTCTGAACCGAATACATGTGGAGATAGACGAAGTAGCCAATCACCACACCTAGCGTGAGTGTCACCACCAGGCTGATCTTGATCAGGGTCTTCATGGGCCGACGCGCTTCCCGTTTATGCCCCATCATAGCAGACTGGACGCGGAAGTGGACCAATTTGCGGCAACCAGCCTCATCCTGTCTGCCCAGCCTCGCTACCGGCTTTGCCCCGGCTGAGCAGAGATTAGGCAAACTGACGTCACGGCGGCAGTTTTGGCGAGAATTCGTTAACCCAATCAGGGCCAAGTCGGCAAAGACTGCAGGTTGCAGGTCGCGCGTCACGTTTCCGCCCGATTCTCAACCGATATGTGCCTTGGAACCTTCAAGCGGGCCGTGCGCGCCCCGACAAAACACACGAATGGATTGTTACACATGGAAGAACAAGCCCTGAGCGAGGTCGCGGCCGAAAGCACGTTCTCACTGATCGGATTGCTGGGCGAGGCCGACCTGGTGGTGAAACTGGTGCTGCTGGTGCTGCTGATCGCCAGTATCTGGTCATGGGCCGTGGTCGCCGAGAAGACATTCACGATTGGCGGCGCACGCAAGAAAGCCAAGGCATTCGAGGATGCGTTCTGGGGCGGGCGGGCCGATGAGTTTGAAATGCGCCCGGGCCAGGCACCGGACAATGCCGGCGCGAAACTGTTCACGTCCATTTCCCGCGAGTGGCGCGATGCCAAATCGATCAGCCTGGCGGAACATGGCGCCCTGGTGGCGCGAGCCGAACGCTCGTTGCGTGCCACGGTAGACCGCGAGATTGCCCGGGTCGGCAATGGCCTTGGCGTTCTGGCGACCATCGGTTCGGTCTCGGCCTTTATCGGCCTGTTCGGCACCGTCTGGGGCATCATGAATGCGTTCCTGAACATCGAGGCCAAGCAGGACCCGAGCCTGGCCGTGGTTGCCGGGCCGATTGCCGAGGCGCTGTTCGCGACCGGCATGGGCCTGGTCGCGGCGATCCCGGCGGTCATCTTCTACAACAAGTTTTCCGGTGACCTGAACCGCTATGCCGATACGCTGGACGCCTTCTGCCAGGATGTGCTGGTGCGCCTGTCACGCCGCGCGAGTGAAGGAAAAGCCTGATGGCCGGTTCGATTGGAAACGGTGGGGCCAAGCGCGGACGGCGGGCGATGAATGCCGAGATCAACGTCACGCCGCTGGTCGACGTGATGCTGGTGCTGTTGATTGTGTTCATGATTACAGCGCCGCTGCTGACCAAGGGTGTTGATGTTGTCCTGCCCAAGGCGGCGGCCAAGACATTGCAGGCCCCGACCGAAACACCGATGTCGGTCAGCGTGACCTCCGATGGCAGCGTGTTCATCCAGGAAACCGAGGTCGCGGTCGAGGAGCTGGCGTCCAAGCTGATCGCGATTACCGGTGAAGGCTATGAGTCCAAGATCTATGTGCGCGGCGACGCGAATGTTGATTATGGCCAGGTCATGAATGTGCTGACGCGCATGCAGCAGGCCGGGTTCCGCAATGTCTCGCTGGTGACCGATCCGAAAGCCAAGATCGAGGTGGGGAACTAGGCTATGATGCGCGGCCTGCCAGCCTCGATTGCGTTCCACGCCGTGGTGTTTGCGGTCGGCTATTATGGCTGGCCGTTCATGACGGCCAGCACGCGCGACTATGATAGCGAGATCGTCGAAGTGCCGATTGAGCTGGTCGATATTGGCGCGCTGAACAATATTTCCGAAGTGTTGCGCCCGCAGCCCGAACCCGAGGATGAGATCGAACCGGTCGAGGAAGAAGAGGCCGAAGACCAGCCCGAGGAAGAGCCTGAACCGATTGACGAGGAAATCCCCGAAGGCGAGTTCGATACGGCCAGCGAGCAGGCCCCACCGGAAGAAACTGAGCCAGAAGAGACCGTGCCGGATTTTGACGCCGATCCGGAACCCGCCGAAGCGCCTGAGGAACCCGAGCCTGAGCCGGAAAAACCCGTCGTGCGCCAGGCTGATCCGCTGGATGATTTCCTCAACGCCGCCGACAGCACGTTCCAGAGCGAACGCCAGACCCGGCGCGAGCGCGAAGAGCCGAAACCCCTGCCCAAACGCCTGCTCGACGACACCCCGCCCAAGCCGCAGGAAATCCGCAAGGGCGCTGGCGATCGCACGGCCAATACGGCGCGACTCGAAGCCCTGCTTTATGCGCAGGTTCGTTCAGAATGGAGCGGGGTCGCCGACCTTGCCAATTCCAGCGAGTTGAATGTCGAGATGCGTGTGCTGCTCGACCGCAAGGGAAATATCATTGACGGGCCGCACCTTGTCTCGCCAAGCCGTGCCCCAATTGGCAATCGGCCAATGCGGACGGCGATTGATCGCGCCATGTCAGCCGTTCGCAAGGCAGCGCCCTACAGCCTGCCGGAACAGGATTACGAAGACTGGGATGACTATCATATCATCCGGCTCGGACCGAGTTATGAATAAGAGATTGCGCTGGGAACAAGGAGACCTGCCATGATGAAACGGATTTTTGCGGCACTGGCGCTGGGGCTGACTTGCCTGATGCCGGTCGCCACAGCGCAGCTGGAGGTCAATATTGGCTCGGGCACATTCAAGCCGACGCCGATTGCCGTGCCTGACTTTGCCGTCGAGGGCGTCGATCCGGATATTGCCCGCCAGATCAGCGACATTGTTCGAAATGACCTGGAGAGTTCCGGCCTGTTCGAGATTGTCCCGGCCAGCGCGCATATCCAGAAAGACCTCGATATCGAGGTTGCCCCGCGCTTTGCCGACTGGAAGATCATCAAATCGGATGCGTTGGTCATTGGCTCGATCGAGGCGTTGGAACGTGATGGCAACCAGTTGCTGCGCGGCTCGGTGCGGATGTGGGACGTCTATGGCGAGGAGTTGATGCGGTTCGAGGATTCGCGCGGTCGCCAGGTCTCTGGTCGCCGCTTCACCACGACGCCAGAAGACCTGCGCCGCATCGCACACAAGATTTCCGACGCCATCTATACGCGTCTGACCGGCGAGGATGGCTATTTCGATACGCGCATTGTCTATATTGCCGAGAGCGGATCGAAGGCTGCACGGGTCAAGCGCCTGGCGATCATGGATTCGGACGGTGCCAACGTGCAATATCTGACCAGCGGCAAGTTCACGGTGCTGACCCCGCGCTTTTCGCCCGAGGCCCAGCAGATCACCTACATGTCCTATGAGGGCGGCATTCCGCGGGTCTATCTGTATGACCTGCAGCGCGGACGCCAGGAAGTGCTTGGCAATTTCCGCAACATGACCTTTGCACCGCGTTTCTCACGGGATGGCGGGTCGGTGCTGCTGACCCAGGCGATCAATGGCAATTCGGATGTCTATATCCGCAACCTGAACACCGGTGAGACACGCCGCATGACCGATCACCCGGCGATTGATACCTCGCCGTCAATGTCGCCCGATGGCCGCCAGATCGTGTTCAACTCTGACCGCGGCGGCAGCCCGCAGCTGTATATCATGAACACCGATGGCACGCCGCGCACCTGCCCCTCTGGTGGGCGCGATACGGCCTGCCGAATCACCTTTGGGGCCGGTCGCTACTCAACCCCGGTCTGGAGCCCGCGCGGTGACCTGATCGCCTTCACGAAACAGTCGCGTGGCCGTTTCCATATCGGTGTGATCAGCGTTGATGGCGAGGGCGAACGCCTGCTGACGGAGGCCTATCTGGATGAAGGCCCGGAATGGTCGCCAAATGGCCGTGTCATCACGTTCTTCCGTGAAGTCGCGCCAGGCGCGTCGCCGAAACTGATGGCGGTTGACCTGACCGGGCGTAGCCTGCGGCAACTGGAAACCCCGACCGATGCCTCGGACCCGGCATGGTCGCCACTGTTGCAATAGGCTTGAAATTGGCCAATTGTACGATTTTAACTGCAGATTGCCGCCCAAACTAATTTTTTGACACGAAGTTGACAAATTCTGTGCCTAGTGCACCCAATGTCATACCTAGCAAGGAGTATCTGACATGCGTCGCCTTTTGATGCCTACCGCGTCCATCGCACTCATCCTGGGGGCGGCCGCTTGTGCCTCTACCCCGCCACCGGCTCCAGAGCCAGAAGCCCCACCAGTTGTCGAAGAGCCGATACCTGAGCCGGAACCGGAAATCATCGAAGAGCCATTGGCAGCTGTCCCAACTGGCCCTGAAGCCGGGTCTCTTGAAGACTTCCAGGTCAATGTCGGTGACCGTGTCTATTTCGACCTCGACCAGTATCGCCTGACCCCTGATGCGCAGGACGTGCTGAAACGCCAGGCTGCATGGCTGTCTTCTTATCCAGCTGTCAGCATCATGGTTGCTGGTAACTGCGACGAGCGCGGCACACGCGAATACAACCTCGCGCTTGGCGAACGCCGGGCCTCCATCGTGAAGACCTATCTGGTTGACCTGGGCGTAGACCCAGCTCGTATCCAGACCGTCTCTTACGGCAAGGAGAAGCCACTGGCCATCGGCGCCAACGAAGCCGCCTGGGCCCAGAACCGTAACGGCTTCACACAGATCGTTTCTGGCGCTGGTAGCTAAGCCACCGCAGGAAATGTGACATTTTGCGGCCGGGTGCCATATTTTGGCCCCGGCCGTTTCATATGTAGCTTGGGTATGCCTTCTTCCTCCTGGAGCCTGTTCATGATGCGAATGAAACTGATCCCTGTCCTTGTGATGGGTGCACTGATCTCTGCCAGCCCAGCCCTGGCGCAGCGCCGCCCGGCAGAAATCGTGCAGGGCACGACAAGTTCGGACCTGGCCGCGACGGTGGCTGAGTTGCGCACCAATAATGCCGAACTGGGCGCCCGCCTGGCGGGTGTCGAAGCCGACCGTGCGGGCCTGAACGGACAGGTCGAAACGCTGGAATTCCTGCTCTCGCAGTCCCGCGACCAGATCAACCAGATGCAGGCTGACGATGCCGAGATCGGTCGCCTGATCACCCGCCTGGAAGAGCGTCTGGCGCGCCAGGAAGGGGAGATTGCCTCCCTGAAGGCACGGCTGGATGCGGCAGAGGCAAAAGTCACCGCCCGGAATGCCGAAAGCATGTTCGGCATGGGCGATCTGGAAACCCAGAAGAAGCGTGAACTGAATAGTCTTGAACCTGCCATCGAAGACCCGATGCCGGGCGCGACAGCTGGCGGTCCGACCCGGATCATCCGTTCGGCTGAACCAGAGGCGGACGCAGGTGAAGACATTGTCGTGACCTCAAGTGCTGGTTTGCCCCAAGGTTCGCTTGGCACGATAGCAGCCAGCGAGTTGCCGGGCGAAGCCGGGCCGCTTTTCGCCGCCGCCAAGTCGCGTCTGTTGCAGTTTGATTATGCCGGTGCCGAAGCGGCTTTCCGCGCCTTCCTGACCCGGTTTAGCGATGACCCGCAGGCCGGTGAGGCCCAGTATTGGCTGGCCGAGGCCCTGTACCAGCAGGAGGCCTATGGCGAATCCGGCCAGGCCTACACGACCATGATCAGGCAATATCCTGAAGATCCACGGGCCCCAGAGGCCCTCGCCAAGTTGGCGCGCACCATGCGTCTGGTCGGCGACCTGGAAAAAGCCTGCAATGCGCTGGATATCCTGCCGCAACGCTATCCTGATGCCTCCGGCGTGACCCGGAACCTGGCCGCCGGTGAGCGCGTGCGGTCCGGTTGCGACGGCTGATCACCATGCGGCGCGGGCCAGTGGCATGAGTGAGTTTCTCAATGCCTGCCTGGCCATCAAGCGACTGACCCTGCCGCTGGGGGCACCTGTCGCGGTTGCCGTGTCCGGTGGCAGCGATTCCATGGCCCTGTTGCAATGGGCTGACACGCTGGGTGAGCGACTGCACGTCTTGACCGTGGACCATCGCCTGCGGCCCGAGGCGGCGCAGGAGGCGGCTTTCGTGAAGCAGGCCACAGAAAACCTGGGCCATAGCCATCAAACCCTAGTCTGGAACGCGCCGCGAAACGGCCAG
>CBDUKI010000002.1:0-28356 GCA_965367765.1 uncultured Henriciella sp. | reverse complement strand
GTCATTGTTTCTCCCCGCCGAGATAGGCGGCAAGCTGGGCCAATTCGGTTTCGCTGTAGCCGCGGGCCAGCCGGTGCATGACCGTGGTGCCTACAGGGTCTGTACTGTAACGGGTCAGTCGATCCAGCAATTCGGATTCCGAATATCCGGAGAGGTTGGCAATCGCACCGCCGGGGCTGGCATGACACCCGGTGCAGGCAGCAGCCATTGTGACAACAAGTTCGCTCGGCGCCGGGCCCGCCTCGTCAGGTGACGGCGCTGGCGACCCGCAGGCCGCCAGCCATCCGCTAGAAAGGGCACACAGTATTGCCACCCGTTTTCGCATCGGCCTAGGCCTCTCGCAGGTTCTGGTCCTTGATCGGCAGTTTGCGAACACGCTTGCCGGTTGCGGCGTAGATGGCGTTCAACACGGCCGGTGCTGCCACGGCGATCGTCGGTTCGCCGACGCCGCCCCAGAAACCGCCCGAGGGCATGACGATGGTTTCCACTTCCGGCATGTCAGCCAGGCGCAGCGAGTTGAACGTATCGAAATTGCGCTGGTGAGGCTCGCCATTCTCGAACGTAATTTCGCCGTAGAGCATAGCCGACAGACCATAGACGAAGGAACCTTCGACCTGGGCTTCGATCTGCTGCGGGTTCACCGCATTGCCCGGATCGGTCGCGGCGACAATTCGATCGATTTTCAGGTAGCCGTCGTCGTCAACGGTGACTTCAGCACAGGCTGCCGTGTACGAGCCGAAAGAATAGAACATGCTTAGGCCGCGGGCCTTGCCGTCGTTCGAGCCCCAGCCGGATCTTTCGGCGACAGCATTGAGAACGGCCTGTGATTCCGGGCTGTCTTTAAGGTGGGCAAGGCGGAACTCCAGTGGGTCACGCCCGGCCGCGTGAGCCAGTTCATCGAGGATGCAATCGAGATAGATGGCATTCTGGTTGGCGTTCACGCCGCGCCAGAACCCCGGACGGACCGGTGGGTTGCGCATGGCATGGTCGGCGCGGAAATTATCAAATGTGTATTTAAGCGTCTGGTCTTCGACCCTTGGGTCTACACCGCTCGGGAGCAAGCCCTGGAAAGTGAAGAAGTCGACGCCATCCTGCAGGGCCATCGGCATCAGGCCAGCCAGAATTGACTGACCCGAAATCCGAACATGCAGGCCGGTCAGATTGCCGTCAGCATCAAGCGCACCACGTGCGTGAGCCTTTGTCGTGGGGTGGAAAAAGCCATGAACCATGTCTTCTTCACGTGTCCAAAGGAGCTTGATCGGCGTGCCCGGCATTTCCTTGGCGATAAGAACCACCTGGGTGACATAGTCGGACATGCCGCGACGCCCGAAACCGCCACCGAGGTTGAGCTTGTAGACGTCACACTGTTCGATCGACAGGCCAGCCGCTGCTGGGATTGCTCCGAGCGCGGCTTCGCCATTCTGAGTTGGGCACCAGACTTCGCACTTGTCTGGCGTCCAAAGCGCCGTGGCATTCATTGGCTCCATCGGCGCATGGTTCTGCGAAGGCATGTTATAGGTCGCTTCGACAATCTGTGCCGCGTCAGCAAAGGCGGCGTCCACATCGCCCACATTGTTGCCCATGAAGGCTTCAGATGCTGTCAGGCCCTCGTCCAGTTCGGCTTCGAAGGCTGCACTGGAATAGTCAACGCCGCCTTCCCATTCGACCGGCATGGCGTTCAGAGCCTTGTTGGCGCGCCACCAAGTATCGGCCACAACGGCGACAGCATTGTCACCAACCTGGACGACCTTTTTGACGCCAGGCATGCCCATGATGGCTGCTTCGTCATAGCTTTTCAGCCTTGCGCCAATTTTTGGAGCTTGCTTGATCGAGGCATTCAGCATGCCATCAAGCTTCAGATCGGTTCCATAGATCTGTTTGCCGGTCAGCTTGTCAGCCGTATCGAGACGCTTTTTGGGCTGGCCGATAATGGTCCACTCGGATGGGTCTTTCAGCGTGACTTCCAGCGGCGGGGCGAGCTTGCCTGCTGCCTCTGCGACCTTGCCATAGGTCGTGGTCTTGCCGCTTGGCTGGTGGGTAATGATGCTCTCAGCCGAGACGCATTCGCTGGCCGGGACGCCCCATTCATTCGCAGCCGCTTCGATCAGCATGGCCTTGGCCGCTGCCGCACCTTCGCGGACATATTGCTGGGATGAACGAATGCCGTGGCTGCCACCGGTCGAGAAGTCGCGCCAGACGCGTTCACGCGCAAGGTTCTGGCCAGGTGTTGGGTATTCGGTGGTGACCCGAGCCCAGTCGCAGTCGAGTTCATCCGCGACCAGTTGTGCGAGGCCTGTCAGCGTTCCCTGGCCCATTTCCGAACGGGCGATGCGCACGGTGACTGTATCATCCGGGGCAATATGGACCCAGGCGTTCACTTCAGGAATCTCGGCGATGTCTTCTGCGCCTGGCTGCGACGGGCCACAACTGGCAAGTAAGCCGATGGTCAGCCCGGTAGCTCCGGTTCCGACAATAAATCCGCGGCGCGATACATTCATCAGTTTGTTCATGGTTATCTCCGCCCGTTATGATTTCTCGATGGCCAGCTTGATGCCCTTGCGTACGCGCGCAAAAGTTCCGCATCGGCAGATATTAGTTATTGCAGCGTCGATTTCGGAATCGGTCGGGTTCGGGTTTTCTTTTAGCAGGCCCGACACGGCCATGATCATACCAGGTTGACAGTAACCGCATTGCGGAATATCGAGCTCGGCCCAGGCTTGCTGCACCGGGTGGCTGGCATCCTCCGACAAGCCTTCGATAGTCGTGATGTCTTCTTCACCCGTAAGGGCGCTGACCGGATAGACGCAGGCGCGGACCGGTGTGCCGTCAATGTGCACGGTGCAACTGCCGCACTGGGCAATGCCGCAACCATATTTGGCGCCTGTGAGGCCGACCTGTTCGCGGATGACCCAGAGCAGGGGGGTATCCTCCTCGACGTCGACCGTGATTGATTTTCCGTTGACCTTGAGCGTTGCCATATTGCCTTGCCTCCCGCATGCATGCGCGCACAACCTGCTCAGGTTGCACGGTTTTCGCCTGCGTCATTTGTGTATGATTTGCGCAGTGAATGAAAGAGGCATGGGAAAAAATAATGTTACGCTTGTCACCAGGGCGAGGCGAACTGAGAGGCTTCAGCCCCCGGTGACAGACATGTGGCGTGCGAGGGCCGGGGCGGCTCCTGGAGTCCTGATCACGAATTCGTGACGTTCCGGTTTTACGAACATTGCCCGGTCAAGCGTACTGTCGAGCGTTGTGTGAGGGGTTTGTGAGGTGCGAATGGCCTCGCGCAAGTCGAGGTGGTCATCCTGGCCCAGGCACATGTAGATGCGCCCTGTGCAGGTTAGCCGGACGCGATTGCAGCCAGCACAGAAATTATTGGTCAGCGGCGTGATGAAGCCGAGACGCCCGCCCGTTTCATGGATACGGACATAACGTGAGGGGCCACCATTCGGGCGATCATTTGCAATATCCTCGAGAGTCCAGCCCTGTTCCAACTGGTCGCGTATCATCGGTAGTGGGATATACTGGTCGACGCGGTCCTCGCCTGTCTCGCCCAGGGGCATGACCTCGATCAATGTCATGTCCATTCCACGCGCATGAGCCCATTCTATCATGGTTGGCAGCTCGTCAGCATTGGCGTGTTTGAGCGCCACCGTGTTGATCTTAACCTTCAGGCCTGCGTTGAGCGCTGCATCAATACCCTTCAGAACCTTGTGCAGGTCACCGCGCCGGGTAATGGCTTCGAACCGGTCCTCGTCCAGCGTATCGAGCGAGATATTCACCCGCTCGACGCCGCATTGTTTTAGCTCCGCTGCATATCGATCAAGCTGCGTCGCATTGGTCGTGAGCGTCAGCTCATCAAGGCCCTGGCCGAGCTGGTCGCCCAAGCGGGAGAACAAGGTCATGATGTCCTTGCGGACCAGCGGCTCGCCACCCGTGATGCGGACCTTTCGAACGCCGCGCCGAATGAAGGCACTTGTCACTAATTCCAACTCCTCCAGGGTAAGCAGCTCCCGTTTCGGCAGGAAGGTCATGTGCTCGGCCATACAATAGCTGCAACGCAGGTCACATCTGTCTGTTACGGACAGGCGCAGATAGGTGACCTGACGCCCGAACCCATCAACCAGGGGTGTGCTGGGCGATGTTGTGACCGTATCAGCCATCCATCACCTCCGTAACGCGGGCAAGATCGCCCTTGGTATCGATATCTATGGCGGCACGACCAGAAATGGGGATGACCGCTGTGCGTTCCAAGCCCTTGAACACGACCCGGGCTCCACGGTCACCAGACAGGGCTTTCAACTCCGGGAAATGTTTGCGTGTGAACAAGGAAGGCGGCATTAGCGTACCCGCCGATTGGCTCATGACGGCGTCCAGGTCTGGTGTGGCTGTGAGCAGGACATGTTCGAGGTCGCTTGCCATGATTGCCGGCATGTCGCCGAGCAGAATCAGGACTTGCTGGATTGTCGGGTCTGCCTCGATGGCAGCAATGGCGTTGCGGATGGAAGAGGCCTGACCGGTGGCTGCGTCGAGGTTGCGAACGATCTTCCATCCGGCCCCACGTAACAGGTCGGCCCGTGCATCATGGTCTGGTCCAACAACACCGACACAGCTGTGGAAGGGCAGGCTATCGGACAAGGCGGCAACATGTGCCAGGAGTGGGGCTCCCGACAGGGTTGCCAACAGCTTGTCCTCGCCCTCAAACCGGGATGCAGATCCGGCTGCCAGAACCACGAGCGCCGTCTTGCGCGCAGCTCGGTTCAGGCGTTGCTGAAAGCTCTCGATGACTTCAGCCAAGGTTGAAATGGCCAGCGGCGAGGCATCTCGCAACGACGGTACAAGCCCGACGGGGCCACAGATCCGCGTGATCTGCATGTCGCTTAGACCGGCTTCGCGCAGGGCTTCGCTGCGCAGGGCCTGCGTCCGGCGACTGCCGACTGCCCCGATGTAGAAAGCCGGACCGCGCAGAGCCTGTTGCAGCAGCGCGCCGTCCCAATCCCGGTCGTGAAACATCAGGACAAAGGCCGTCCAGGCATCATCATCAAGTGTCGGCAGGTCGTTGGGCGAAGCCAGCAGGCTGACATCGAGTTCGCCGCGCATGGCCGTCGCCATGTCATCATCATCCCTGACCTGCAGATGGATTTCGAACCCGGCAGCGGCTCCGATGCGGGCCAATGCCAGGCAATCAGTTCCACGTCCGGCGATGCGCAGGCGCAGCTTGGGTTCGTAATACAAGGCATTCTCGGCATAGTCGCCAGCCGCGAGCGGCCAGATGCCGTCTTCATCATAGCGAACCCGAATGGACTGTCGCTGGGACAGAGCTATGGCCATAGCGGAAATGATGTCCCGATCCGGATTGGGGAGAATCAGCACGTCTATTGCGCCGCCGCAGGGCAGGGGGAGGTCAACAAAAGGCGAGCCCGCACCATAGCGAACCTGGCGTGCCTGTCCGGCTTCGATGGCGTGTTGAGCCTGCAGGACAACATCCGCGTCGATGCAGCCCCCGGAGATATAGCCCGCCGAACGACCATCCTTGCCGACAGCGAACAGAGCCCCGACGGCGCGAACGGCGCCGCCTGAAGTATGGGTGATCGTCACTAGTGCACAGGCCTGTTCGGCCTGCCAGGCGCTCAATATGTTCAGGACATCCAGCGGATGTTCGTAGGTTGTTTGCGGACTGGCCATGTTTCACCTGTAAACCGGGTTCCGAGAAGCGGCTAGCCTTGAATTTTACCGGGTTTGTCTGGGGCGCGACCTGTGTTGGCAGCGCTTCCAAAGCTGCTGTTGTTCTGATTGAGTGACAGGATCGAGAAGCAGGGGTGCACATGCAGCAAGCTAAGAAGAAGACGTTTTGGGGCTTCGGGCCAGGCGCGCTGGTTACCGCTGCATTCATTGGCCCTGGAACGATCACGGCTTGTACGCTCGCCGGGGCTGGCTTTGGCTACGCGCTGTTGTGGGCGCTCGTCTTCGCTACTTTCGCCACGGTCATCCTGCAGGAAATGTCGGCTCGCCTTGGCGTCGTTACCCAGAAGGGGTTGGGCGAAACACTGGCACACCTTTTTGAGCAATCGATCTGGAAATGGCCACTCTTCATCCTTGTGGCTGTCGCACTTTATCTTGGCAACGCGGCTTACGAAGCTGGCAACCTGTCCGGCGCCGCACTGGGGATCGAGGCGGTGTTCGGTGAAGGGCGCAGGGTATTCATCACCGGCGTGGTCACCATTTCGGCTCTCGCCAGCATACTGTTGCTGTCCGGCAGCTACAAGCTGATTGAACGGATGCTGATTGTACTCGTTCTTGCAATGGCACTTGCTTTTGTTACGACATTCTTCCTGGTCATGCCTGACCCGAGGGGCATTTTGCGCGGCCTGTTCATCCCGTACATTCCCAGCGGAAGCCTTATGACGGTCATTGCGCTTATTGGTACGACCGTGGTGCCGTATAATCTGTTTCTCCATGCCTCTGCGGCGCGACGCAAGTGGTCGACCCCCGATGACCTGGGCGCGGCTCGACGGGACAATATGGTCTCGATCGGACTGGGCGGGCTTGTTGCGATTTTCGTTGTGTCCACGGCCGCGGGGAGCATGTTTGCAGCTGGGTTGCAGGTGACCAGCGCTGGCGACATGGCGCGTCAACTCGAACCCCTGTTCGGCAAGTATGCGGTCTTCCTGCTGGGAACGGGTATCTTTGCAGCAGGCCTGACATCGGCCATAACGGCACCGCTGGCGACGGCATTTGCCATGACCGAGTTGCTTGATCTGAAAGGCGGCCAGAAATCGACGGCATTTCGCACCGTTGCGCTGAGCGTTGTCCTGATCGGGGCGGGCCTGTCATTGACCGGGATCAAACCGATCAAGATTATCCTTGCGGCGCAATTTGCCAACGGGCTGTTGCTGCCAATCATAGCCGGCGTCTTGCTGTTCGTGATGAACCAGAGGGCAATGCTGGGCCAGTATGCCAATGGCTGGAAGGCAAACATACTCGGCATCGGGGTTCTGCTGATCGTTCTCGGCCTAGGTGTGCGATCCATCCTGCGCGCGGCAGGATGGATCTGATCTGGCGGGCCGCTAGCGCAAGGCGATTTCCAGTTCTGCCGTCAGTGCCAGCAGGGACGCCTGGGCAATCAGCAGGCGGGTTTCAGCCATGTAACGATTGGCTTGCGCATCGCGATAGGCGTTCTCCGCATCAAGAGCATCAACCAGGGTGCGGATACCGGCCTCATATTCGACATGGGCACCTTCTGCGGCGAGTTTAGTGGCGCGTTCAGCCCGGATGGCGGCGCTGAGCGCCTGCATAGCCGCGTCGCGCTGCCCCCATAGGCCCTGAGCAGCTTCTTCGACCCGCATTTCGGCCTGGCGAACCTGCGCGAGCGCTTGGTCCAGGCCGGCCCTGGCTTGGCGCTGACTGGCGGCTTTCTGGCCGCCAGTGAACAAAGGCATCTCGACGGTCAGGAAAGCACCAACATCCGAGATTGGGTCTTCGAAGAAAAAGTAGACGTCTTCGCCAGTCGTCGCGCGTGCCTTCAGTGATACTTTCGGGCCGAAACGGCCTTCGGTTTCCTGCTGGCGATAAGTGGCAGCTTGCAGACCAGCGCGCGCCGCGCGGGCATTCGGGTTATTGCGCTGGGCGCTTTCCAGGAAGGCAGGTTTGTCGGTCGGTGCAGCGAGTGCCATGAAGAAATCCCTCGGCGGAACAGGCGAAGGCACACCGGTCAAATAGGTCAGCCGAGCTTGTGCCGCGGTCAGGTTGGCAAGGTTGGACGCCTGCTGCGCCTCGGCATTTGCCAGGCGAGCCTCGGTAAGGGCGGCGTCAGTCTGTGTCGTCAGGCCTTGTTCGATCCGGGCCTCGGTTTCTTCGAGGCGCAGGGCAAACGTATCGACGGTGCTGGCCCCAACTTCGACCACACGTTCAGCCAACCAGACATTGGCATAGGCTTCGACCGTGGCGAGAATGGTCGCCTCGCGTGTGCCGATCAGTTGGTCTTCACTGGCCTGGGCCGTCTGGCGCGAAGCTTTGATGGAGGCGGCAACGGCACCGGACTGGAAGAATGACCATTCGGCCTGCAAGCCGACCTGGCGAGGTGTCTGGGTAATCCGGTCAGCCGTGAAATCAGTCTCAAGGACGCCAAGCTGAGCCTGGGCCCCAAGTTTCACATTGCGCTCGGACTGTGCCAACGCGATGCTGGCATCGCGTTGGTCGAGAATGGCTGCGGCCTGAGAAATAGCCGGGTCATGGTTCAGCGCCAAGCCCACAGCATCCCTCAGGCTAAGCGGGTCGGCCTGAACGGATAGCGACGCCGCCAAGCTGAGGCCAGCTATTACAATGGCACGTACGATCATTTGAACGCGCAACCGGATTTGACACCGAACATGCGGAACACGATGGCGGCCGGGCAGAAGCCGGTAAATGCCGCCTGAAACATATTCAGGCCGGCAAAAGCGGTAAGCAAAAACCAGGCTTCGTGAACCCAGTAGCCGAGGGCAAGGCTGAGCAGGACAACGATGCCTGCGAAGGCGAAAACAGAGCGATCAATATTCATAACAGTCTCCAGTTTTGATAGGACGGCATCATGCCGTTTTGAGTTGAGCTTCAATCCATTGGGTCAGGGCCGCGCCGCGCAGGGCACCGGCCTGCTGGGCAACCAGTTTTCCCTTGTCATAGGCCAGTAAGGTCGGGATACCACGGATGCCGAGAGACGCAGCTGCGGGCTGGTTCTGATCTGAGTTCAACTTGAAGAACCGCACCTTGTCCCGCATCATGTTTGCTGCGGCTTCAAAGTCGGGTGCCATCATACGGCAGGGGCCACACCAAGGTGCCCAGACATCAACAATGAACGGACCGGAGTCGCGGCCACGCAGCTTGTTGAACAGCTCTGAGTCGACATCGACAGGCATAGAAGTGGCGAGGGGGTGGCCACACTTGCCGCACTTCGAAACGGTCAGCGCCTTGCCTGTTGGCAGGCGATTGACCTGCCGACAATGCGTGCAGACCAACATCTGAGTGTTTGTCGTTGTCGTCATTGACCTGGCTCCTATCCCTTCAATTTGTGGGTTTTGAGAATGCCGAGCGCGATATTCTCGAAGACAGTATCTGAATTGCCGGTGCGGACCTTGCGCATGAAGTATTTCTCGAAGCCGACCTTGGCCAGATGAACCCAGCCGCCTTCGACGGACCAGTTCACATTGCGTGGCGGAATTTGCGGCTGGGCGATGAAGGCAACGCCGCCATCGCCAAAATCGGCCAGGCAAATGGCGTTCCATGTTGCTTCGCGTTGGGGTGTTTCACCATTGATCAGCGCGTGGATGTTGTCAGCAGTCGCGGTCACCATGGATTCGATCATGAACCCGGTCTTCGGCACACCGACTGGCACTGGGGTCGAGCCGACGGGTGGGATCGCGATACAAACCCCGATACCGAAAATTTCCGGATAGGTCGGGTTGCGCTGATGTTTGTCGGTGATGATGAAGCCCTTTGGATTGACGAGGCCTTCGATGTCTCTCACCGCCTCGACACCTTTGAAGCCTGGCAGCATCATTGAGTAGGCCATCGGCAGGTCGTGTTCCTGTTTCAGGGAGCCGTCCTCGTGGAACTCCTCGATATGTATGTGTCCGGGCTCGATTTTCTTGATGCTGGCATTGGTGATCCACTTGATGTGGCGATCCCGCATTTCGCTTTCCAGCAGGCCTTTTGTGTCACCGACACCGTCAAGTCCGAGGTGACCGATATACGGTTCGGGAGTGACAAACGTCATTGGCACCTTGTCGCGTATCTTGCGCTTGCGCAGCTCGGTCTCGATGATCATGGCTGTTTCATAGGCCGGGCCGAAACAGGATGCGCCCTGTACGGCACCGACAACTAATGGGCCTGGGTTCTCGCAGAACTTTTCGAAGGCCTCATTCGCTGTCAGCGCATGATCGATATGGCAGACCGATTGGGTGTTGCCATTGTGTGGGCCAAATCCTTCAATCGCGCCGAAATCCAGTTCGGGGCCAGTGGCCAGAACAAGATAGTCGTATGCAACCGCATCACCGTTTGCCAATCGGACTTGCTTGGCAACCGGTTCTACTTTTTGCGCCTTCGATACAATGAAATCGATACCGCGCTTCTTCATCGGCTTTGCAAGGTCAACCGTGATGCTCTTGCGGTCACGCCAGCCAACCAGAACCCAAGGGTTAGAGGGAACAAACTGATAATAATCTGTCTCGTTGATGACGATGACTTCATGCGCCTTCGGGAGCTTCTTGCGAATCTCATAAGCAGCGATAACGCCGCCCAACCCAGCACCCAGAATGACGATTTTTGACATGGTTCGCTCCCTGATATGTTGTGATGAGAATATGTAATTTAGTACTTTATAAAATAAGTAAACCCCCTTATGTTCCTGACAACTGCTAATTTGTATTGGACATACAGGCAGATGGTCGGTTGGTGATCACGCTGATCGGTTTGAAGCCGCAACAGAAAAGAAGGAGACGGGCATGGCAGACAGTCGGGACATCGATCCAAAGCGTGTTTTTGAAGACCTCAAGGATGGGCGCATCTTGCTTGTTGATGTGCGAGAACCTGCCGAGTTCGCTTTCGAGCGCATTCATGGATCTTTGCTTTACCCGTTGTCGACCTTTGATCCGCGTTCGCTGCCGACGGATGGCTCCCGGAAGATCATCTTTCAGTGCGGATCTGGTAAGCGGTCTCGCAAGGCGTTGGATAGCTTCATTGCAGAAACAGGCGTAGACGCCGCACATATGGCTGGCGGGATCGGTGCCTGGAAGGGTGCGGGCCTGCCATGCGTTCGCATCAATGCCTCAACTGGACAGGTCGAAGATAATGGTCGCTACTAGAATTGCCAAAACCACTGCTCTGGCGCTTGCTTCGCTTGCCGTCTCGATCGGGGTGTCGGCGACGCCGCTGACAGTCGAAGAGAGCGTCGTCATCGATTACCGACCTGTCATCGCTCGGATCGAGGCGGGTGACACGGCGACAGCGCGCTCGCGTTTGCAGGGCGTCGTGACGCAACTTGCGATTGATGAGGGTGACGAAGTGGCGGCCGGTACGGTTGTCGCTGTCATCGTGGATGGAACCTTGCGCCCGCAATTGGCTGCGCTCGCTTCACGTGTCGATGGTCTGAACGCTCAGATCAATCAGGCCGAAGAGGATCTGGAACGCAACCAGGCCTTATTCGAGAAGGGGTTCTTTCCTAAGGCGCGTCTGGATGAACAGCGTACCGGATTGGATGTTCTGGAGCGCACCCGGGCCTCTGCTGTTGCTGAGCGCAGGGCCTTGCTGGCGCGTGAAAATGAAGGGCGTATCCGTGCGCCTGCCGATGCGCGCGTGACCAGTGTTGATGTTGTCGATGGCGCGATTGTTTCTCCGGGCGAGGTGATTGCCCGGTTTGCGACCCTGAACGGGATTGTTCGCCTGTCACTGCCAGAACGTCACGCTGCCCAGATGAATGAAGGTGAGACGGTAACCTTGCGCCTGCCAACTCGGGGGGGCGGGGTGCGAACGGCCACTATCGTCAAGGTTTATCCCGAGCTGCGAGATGGCGCTGTGATTGCTGACGCAACAGTACAAGGCGGCCTGAAGGCACTCGTCGGTGAGCGGGTTGATGTGCTGGCCCCGGTGGGCGAGCGCCGTGCGATCCGGATTCCGGAAGCCTATGTTTCGACCCGATACGGCGTAGACTTTGTGCGCGTGAAAGTCGGGGACCGCTTCATTGACGCGCCCGTTGCCCTGGCCGGATCAGCGATTGATGCCGAGGACCAGGTCGAAGTCCTGTCTGGATTGCGTCCGGGAGACACCATCGAATTGCCGGAACACGCCTCATGAAGACCGATATTTCCGGGTCGCTAACCCGAGCCACGATCCGCTCGCCTCTGACGCCGCTTTTCCTACTGACTGCATTAGCTGTCGGCCTGATCGCCCTGTTGACAATCCCGCGTGAGGAAGAGCCACAGATTTCCGTGCCGATGGTGGACATTGTTCTGTCGGCACCGGGTCTACAATCTCCTGATGTCGTTGAGCAGGTTACCAAGCCGCTTGAAGAGATCATCAAGGCGATTCCGAATGTCGAACATGTCTACTCGCAAAGTCAGGATGATGGCGCGCTTGTGACGGCCCGCTTTGATGTCGGAACGGATGCGGATGATGCCATATTGCGGATTCACGAGAAGATACGCGCCAACCTGCACCGGATTCCGACCAATATCCCTATGCCGCAGGTGATCGGTCGCGGCATCAATGATGTGCCGATAGTTACACTGACGCTGTCACCAGAACCCTGGACCGGCCATGTCTGGAACGACACGACACTGTATATGCTGGCCGATGAACTCCAGAAGGAGCTGATCAAGGTTGATGATGTCGGTCTATCTACCATTATTGGCGGGCGCCCTCTGGAAATGCGGGTCGAGCCGGATATTCAGGCGCTCGCCGCATATGGCATTCCATTGCAGAGCCTGGTTTCTTCGGTTCAACAGGCGGCTGCAACCATGCCGGTCGGGACGGCGCGTCAGGACGGTGATGTTCTGCGGGTCCAGGCCGGGTCGCAGGTCGATTCAGTCTCCATGCTGGAGCGACTTGAACTGCGCGGTGCCGATGGCCGATCCGTCTATCTGTCGGATGTTGCCAGTGTGCGCGTTTCGGGCGCGGAAAACGAAATGCGCGTCTGGACGATGGAGCGAGACGGCGAGGCGGGTTTTGCCGCGACACCTGCCGTAACATTGGCCTTCGCCAAGCGGCCAGGCGCCAATGCGGTCAACGTGTCAAAGGCTATCCTGGCCCGCGTCGAGCTACTGAAAGGTGACCTCGTGCCAGAGGGCGTGAAGGTCGAGGTGACCCGGGACTATGGCGAAACTGCCAACCATAAAGCCAATGAGCTACTTTATCATCTTGGCTTGGCGACGGTTTCCATCGTGGTGCTGATCGCTTTCATGATCGGCTGGCGCGAGGCGCTGGTGACCCTGATTGTGATCCCGACGACGATCTTGTTGACGCTGTTTGCCTCATTGATGATGGGCTACACAATCAACCGTGTGTCGCTCTTCGCGTTGATTTTCTCGATTGGCATCCTGGTTGATGACGCTATCGTGGTGATCGAGAATATTGCCCGTCATTGGGCCATGAAGGATGGGCGCTCGCGCACTCAGGCCGCGATTGATGCAGTCTCAGAAGTTGGCAATCCGACGATCATCGCAACGCTGACAGTCATTGCGGCGCTTTTGCCCATGATGTTCGTGTCCGGCCTGATGGGACCGTATATGGCGCCAATTCCAGCTAATGCCTCTGCAGCCATGGCCTTTTCATTCTTTGTGGCCGTTGGCATTGCTCCATGGCTGATCATGAAGATTGCCGGGCGGGCCAAGGTCTCTGATCATGGGCATGACCATGCTGAAACGCGTATCAGCGGATTTTACCGCATGGTGGCCTCGCCAATCGTCGCCTCGCGCAAGAATGCCTGGGTATTCCTGCTGGCTGTCGGTTTTGCGACATTGGCTTCTCTATCGCTTTTTGCGACCAAGGCGGTTCCGGTGAAACTGCTGCCTTTTGATAACAAGTCTGAAATTCAGGTCATTGTCGACCTGCCGGAAGGTGCGTCGGTCGAGGATACGGAACGAACCTTGTTCGCTCTGGCTGATGCCATGCGCGAGCTGGACGAGGTCGAGACCATTCAGGCCTATGCTGGCACGGCAGCGCCTTTCAATTTCAATGGCTTGGTGCGCCACTACTTCCTGCGTGCGTCTTCTGAGCTCGGAGATTTGCAGGTTAACCTGCTTGAAAAGTCGCATCGCAAACGTAGTAGCCATGAAGTCGCGCTCGACCTGCGGCAACGCCTAATGGCTGTTCCAGTACCTGAAGGGACGAATGTGAAAGTGGTCGAGGTACCTCCGGGCCCACCGGTGATCTCTACCCTGATGGCTGAGATATATGGTCCGACACCTGAGGTGCGGCGCCAGACGGCCGGCATCATTCGCCAGTTGTTCGAGGAAACCGATTTTATTGTCGATGTCGACGATTCTATTGGGGTGCCATCGCCGCGTTTGACGATTGCTGTCGATGAGCCGCGCGCTGCAGACTATGGCGTGGAGCAGGGCGACATTCTGGATACGATCACGCTGGCTTTTGCGGGGCAGACGGTTGGTGTCTCGCCGCGTGGCGAAGGGCGCGACCCGCTCGATATCCGCGTGAAACTGCCCAAATCTGGGCGCAACTGGTCACAGGAGTTGGCCGCCATTCCGGTACCACGTCGACAGGCACCTGCGGGTGCGAGCCCAGTTGAGCTAGGGGCGCTGGTCGAGGTCAATGAGGTCGTCGGGACGCCGCTGATCTTCCGGCGTGACGGTCATTTTGCCGATATGGTTACCGGGGAACTGGCGGGTCGTTATGAAGCACCGATTTACGGTATGTTCGAGATTCAGTCGCGCATCGACGAATTTGACTGGGCCGGTGCTGGCCTGCAAAAGCCAGCCATCCGTATGTATGGCCAGCCGGAAGACGAGACGGTGCCAACCCTGCTGTGGGATGGTGAATGGGAAGTCACCTACGTCACGTTCCGCGACATGGGCATGGCGTTTGGTGTGGCCTTGTTTGGCATCTATATCTTGGTGGTGGCGCAGTTTGGTACGTTCCGTGTGCCGCTGATCATTTTAACGCCGATCCCGCTGACACTGATCGGCATCATGCTGGGGCACTGGTTGTTCGGTGCCGCGTTTACAGCAACATCGATGATCGGCTTCATCGCCCTTGCGGGCATCATCGTGCGCAATTCCATCCTTCTGGTTGACTTCGTACGTCATCGACAGGATGCCACGACCGCTCTGAAGGATGTGTTGCTTGATGCGGGTGCGATCCGGTTCAAGCCGATCCTGCTAACCGCCTTGGCGGCAATGATTGGGGCTTCGGTCATCCTGACTGATCCTATCTTCCAGGGGTTGGCGATTTCGCTCCTGTTCGGGTTGGCATCGTCCACTGCACTGACAGTATTGGTAATTCCGGCGATCTATGTTGCTATTCGCGGACCGGGCTGGCTTCCCCAAGCGATTGAAACATCGCTGGATCAGGATGCGAGTTCAAATCAAGGGGTAACTGCCTGATGGCCAGACAAGACCTGAAATCACCCGAGGCTTTCAGCATCATCTCGGCGCGCATCCATGATGCGGCCCAGCTGCTGAAAGCAATGGCCAGTGACACACGGTTGAAAATCCTGTGTGCGCTTAGCGAGGGTGAATTGTCGGTAGGTGAGCTGGCCGAAATGACTGAACAATCCTCATCGACGGTTTCCCAGCACCTGACCAAGCTGCGCGCGGCCGGGCTGGTGGAGTCACGTCGGGATGCCCAGTCGATCTATTATTCCTGCACCGAAGGTGTCGGTAAGGCGATCGTCAATACGCTTTGCGACTTCTACGGGTAAGCTACTGGATATCTCGTATCAGTTTGCGCCGTGACGGCCCGAAAATGACCTCATTGCGCATATATTACGACAGCTAACGCCGTTGTTTGTACGCCAATTGAGGAGATTAAACATGTTTGTCCTGGCCCCTGAGACCCGAGCAGTCGGTTTGGTTTTAGCCTTGTGGCTGACATCCGCCTGTGCGGGCGAGGAGCCGGGGAGCATGCGCCTAGACACCCCAGCAGACGAGGCGACCGAAACCCATCAGGATGGTGTTGACGTTCAGCTAAACCCGATCACGTTCGCCGACCTGGCCGGGCGGTATGAGATTATTGGGGTGCGGGCCGTGTCATTGACAGCCACGACCATCGACCAGGCGGTAAGTGGCGAAGATCCCCGCGGTCAGATTTTCACGATTGATGGTGAAGGCGTTCATCTGGGTACGAAGACATGCGCCGATCAGGCTCTGGCCCAGGGGGGAAATGCGGACCTGTTTAATACGGATCCGATGCTGGCGGACCTTCGGCTCGCCGCTTTAGATGGTGAGTTGGCTGATGGCGGCAAACTAATCACCGTTGACTGCGGCGGCACTCACTTTATGGAAATTTACCGGGCCGACCCGCGTGCGCTGGCGATTCCTTGGGCCAATAGTTCGAGCTATCTGATCGCGGAAAAGGTTCTGTCTCCCGGCGCCGTGCGCCAATTCCAGGCTGAATTGCAGGACATGAAGTTCCTCACCGGCGAGCCAAACGAGGTTTGGGGCGAGGAAGCGCTTTACGCCCTGAGAGCCTATTACGCATATCGTGACCGTTCCGAGGAGAAGATCATCTTCAATCGCCCTGCGATCACGGCCAGTCTACTCGAAGGCCTGCGGGTCGACGTGGATTAGAAAAGTAATGATGGTTCAATCATTCCGGCTGGCCTGGCGCGCCTCGAAGGCAGCCAGTTGTTCCGGCGTCGCGGGTTGCTGGAACTTATCCTTCCATTCCGCGTAGGGCATGCCGTAGACCCGTTCGCGGGCCTCATCCTTGGAAATCTCAAGACCGAGTTGATCGGCAGCTTCCTTGTACCAGTCGCCGAGGCAGTTGCGGCAGAAATCGGCCAGGATCATCAGGTCGATGTTTTGCGCTTCCTTGTGCTCGTCTAGGTGCGCGAGCAGTCGCCGGAAGGCTGCCGCGTCCAGCTTGTCCTGAAGATTGCTGGAAATATCCGCCATGTCAGTTGTCCTCCTACGGCCTAATCTTCCCAGCCGAAATAAAGCGCCGTAAAAGCTAGTGTGTCTATGATGCCGTGTAGCAGGATGATTGGATAGAGGTTTTTTCTGAACAGGAGGAAGGCGCTGCCAAACGCTATGCCGATGGCCCCTGTCATGAGCAAGCCGCGCCAGCCTTGATAATAAAAATGCCCATACCCAAAGAAGGCGGCAGCCAGAAGAATGGCCAGAAGACCAGCGAGACGTCCATCTCCAAACGCAGTCCTCAGACGGGTTACCAGGTAGCCGCGGAAGAACATTTCCTCGCCGAACGCGGCCGCTGTCCAGACAATGGCGAGCCAGAGCAGGTATTTACCGAGGTTGCCCTCAACGTCACCCCAACGCTCGTCTACCTTATCCGGAACGTCCCGCAAGTCAGTCAAATCCAGCCCGTTGATGATGGCCATTACGCCGGCGACTGCAATCGCAAAGAAGACAAAGGTCAGCGCAGCTCTTGGTAGAAGCAGCAACCAATCACGGCGCTTGTCCATTCGGATCAAGCCATAGTCACGCCAGCTTTGTCCGGTCTGGCGAAAGTATATGCTTAGAATGCCGAGCAGGGTGATTAGGGAAACCGGGCCAGAAAACCGCCAAATTACGGGGTCGAGCAATCGTTTCATGACCACGGCGAGGATCACGAAGATAGCGACCTCTGTCAGAATGCGCAGTCTGGAGCTTTGATTGAATGACATCTAACTGGTTTCCTTGGAATTTATCGCGCAGAAGCGCTGGAAAAGTGGGCGATCGTGTAAGGCTTGCAGGGTGGCATCGGTCGTTTTCAGCAAATCGACGGCGAGTTCTTCGAACAGATCGGAAAACACATGGGCTATCTGGCGAAGCACGTCGCACAGCCGCTTGTACTGGACTTCGCCCTCGCTTGTCAGATGCACAAGCTTGCGCCGATTGTCTTCCGGGTCAGTTGTCCGCGCGATCAGACCGCGTTTGAGCAGACCTTCAATGCGTTGAGTCGCCAATTGGTGCGGTTGTTGAAGTTGGCTTGCAATTTCGGCGGCTGAGATCCTGCCGGTTTCACCAACCATCAGGAAGCATGATAGCGATTGAGGCGGTACCAGAACGCCTTGATCGTTCAAGATTTCGCCTCCTTGCTGCGAAATCAGGGAGATGAGCCGTTCCAGTTTGTTGGCCAGAAAGGCGCCGCTGAGAGAATGCGTGTCGGTAAAATTAGGGGTCATACCTATCTATCCAATATATTGTGCAATAAATTGTGTAAATGGGTATTTGAAAGCCGTGTCAATCGTTCACGGCAGGCGCGCAGGATACAAGAACCAGCCAACGCCATAAGGCGCGGCTGGCAAGTTCAGGGGTTTGCGGGGACATCGGCTTAACCGGGTGCGATCAATTCAAGGCGGATGCCTCCTGGGATGAAGCTCATCATATGACGGGTCGGGCCATTGCCCAGCCATTCGGGCGCGAACTCGATTTTGACTCCATCAGCCACGCGTAGGCGGTTATAGGCATCTTCAAGGCCATCTTCGCCATTCACCATCAGTGCGAGATGGTGCAGGCCAACTGAATTCTTTCGTTCGAACGGGATCATTGCTGTTTCGTCCTGGACGCGCCAGAGTGTCAGGACGATCTCCCCACTTTTGACAAAGATCGCCGGGTAGTCCGGACGTGTGTCGATGATTTCGAAACCCAGCACGTTCACGAAGAAATCTGCGGTCTCCTCCACGTCGGGCACAGTCAGGCCAACGTGGTGGACACTTTGGGTGATAGATTGGCGGCTCATAGGGATACTCCTTGGGTTTTGGGTTAAGGGGTCAGCGAACGCTCATCTGCATTGATCTCGACATCATTGATGCTGGCATGGCGTGCGCGCATCAGGCCGTCGGGATCGAATTCCCACATCTCGTTACCGTAGCTGCGCCACCACAGGTCTGACGCGTCGCGCCATTCATAGACAAAACGCACCGCGATCTTGTTGTCGGTGAACGCCCAGAGTTCTTTTGATAGGACATAATCACGCTCTTTGGTCCATTTGCGTTCGAGCCAACTGCGTATGGCGGCCCGGCCGGTGAGGAACTCGTCACGATTTCGCCACTGGCTGTCCACGGAATAGGCGAGGGAAACCTTTTCAGGATCCCGCGTATTCCAGGCGTCTTCGGCGGCCTGGACCTTTGCGAGGGCGGTATTGTGGGTGAAAGGGGGAAACGGGGGGCGGGGCATGTTCATGATTTTCAGTTCGTGTGAAAGTGAGGGAGGATGTGCACCTGCACCACAGCGCGGGGACGCTGCCATTGGGAGGGGAAGGGGCGTGCAGGTGCACAAGCACGGGCCTAATTCGCGGTTTCGAAGCGTGCGAAAGACTTATCGTCGGTCCAAGGCCCCGTCAGCGTTTGATTTGATTCGATTGTCAGACTGTCACCGGACGAGAGCTGGGAAATATACGCTGTAAGGACGTACAGGGTCATGAACGTCGCGAATGCCACTCTGAGCATGGCGCTACGCGCACTGGCCGTGCTTCCGATTTGGGCAAGGCTTTCTTCTTCCAAGGTAAACATTTGAGTTGGTCTCCTGCGATGCTGCCTTCGGTTGGAGTTGATCAGTATTCAGGTTAACCGATCGGTTAATGCTTAAATGAGCACATTAACCGATTAGTCAACCATATGAGCTAAAATTTTTTGGAAACATTTATGTCGGCTCACGCAGACTCTAAAAAAAGCGTTTAAAAACTGAAATCTGGATGCATGGCCTTGGTGCCAGAGGATTTCGTATTTATGTGCCGATCAGTTACCGAAGGTGAAAATCGACAGATATGAGCAACTCAAAGCGTGACGAACTGGTACAGAATGCCCTCAAGACCTTCTACAAGGGTGGTTTCAATGCGATCGGGATGGACAAAGTCGCCGAGGAAACCGGCGTCTCCAAGACCTCAATCTACAAGCATTTCCGAACCAAGGATGAGCTGATCCTGGCAACGCTACGTCTGCGCGACGAGCAATTTAGAAACTGGTTGATGCGACGCGTTGAAGCTCTGGAAGCTGAGCCACGCGCGCGCCTGAAAGCTATTTTCGTGGCTTTGAGTGAGTGGTTCCATGAACCGGGTTATCAAGGCTGTATGTTCGTGAAGGCATCGTCGGAATTTCAGGACCGCAACCACGCTATCCACATTGCATCGGCTGAGCATAAGCGCATGGTCTTGAAATTCTTCACTGAACTGGCGGAAGCTGCAGGTGCCAGTAAGCCCGCTGAACTGGCAGAGCAGCTCCTATTGCTCAAGGAAGGGGCAATTGTCATGGCTCACCTCGATGATCCGGACATAGTTTCCGTCACCATGCTCGGAATGGCTGATACACTGATCTCAGTGGCGCTCGATCAATAAGGCTGCGCGTATCCACCGGCTGGACCAAAGTCGCATTTGGCCGAACGAGGCGCTTCGGGTATCCTTCACGAAGTGACCGGGAGATCGTCAGAATGAAACATCACATCATGATTGCGCTTGGCCTGCTGATGACGTTCATCTTTGGCTTTCGGATGGCCAATGCCGTGATCGATCCGGGGTTCGGCTTTCGCGAGTTGTACCTGGCAGGCGGGCTGTTCCTTGCCGCCTGGCTGATACTGGCGGGGCTGAAAGAGCGACGTTTTGCACGCGCACAGGCCCAGGATACAAATCCTTAGACCAAAGTCCCCCTCAACAAATCAAATGATCTCGGCGACCCTGTATATGCGGTAGAGTAACCGTCATAACGATAACAGGGGAGGACCTGAAAAATGTCCGACAAGAAGCCGATAGATGCGAAAGGCTATTGGGCGGCCACGATCCGCCTGACCATTTCGCTTCTGGCCATTTGGTTTGCTGTCTCCTATGGGGCCGGCATTCTTTTCCGAGATTTCCTGGATCAGCTTTCGCTCGGCGGTGCGCCGCTGGGGTTCTGGTTCGCACAGCAAGGTTCGATCTATGTCTTCGTGGCGCTGATCTTCTACTATTGCTGGGCCATGGCGCGCCTCGAGCGCAAATTTGGCGTGGAGGGTTAAGTTATGGACTGGACCCTGTTTTTCGTTGCGACCACGTTCGCGCTCTATATCGGCATTGCGATCTGGGCGCGCGCCGGATCGACAGATGATTTTTATGTCGCTGGCCACGATGTTCACCCCACTGTGAATGGCATGGCCACGGCTGCGGACTGGATGTCTGCCGCGTCGTTCCTGTCAATGGCTGGCCTGATCGCCTTCATGGGCTATGGCGGCTCGGTCTACCTGATGGGTTGGACGGGTGGTTATGTCCTTTTGGCTGTCCTGCTTGCACCCTTCCTGCGTGAATTCGGCAAATTTACCGTGCCGGACTTTGTAGGTGACCGGTATTACTCAACAGCGGCGCGTCTGATCGCCGTTATTTGTGCCTTGTTCGTTTCATTCACTTATATTGCCGGACAGATGAAGGGTGTTGGCGTGGCCTTTTCTGGCTTCCTCGGCGTACCTTTCGAATGGGGCATCATCATCGGCATGGTGATCGTGTTCGTGTATGCCGTGCTGGGTGGAATGAAAGGCGTAACCTATACGCAAGTCGCGCAATACTGCGTGTTGATCTTTGCCTATACCGTTCCTGCGATCTTCATGTCGTTGATCATTACCGGCAATCCTATCCCACAACTGGGTTTCATCGGGAATGCGTCGGGTGAGGACATGGCCATGTTGGACAAGTTAAACCAGACCGTGACCGATCTCGGGTTTCTCGAATACACCTCGACTGACAAGTCGATGTTCGATGTGTTCGCGATCACTGGCGCGCTCATGTTCGGCACGGCTGGCTTGCCGCATGTCATCATTCGGTTCTTCACCGTGTCGTCTGCCAAGAATGCCCGCGTCTCAGCCGGTTGGGCCTTGGTCTTCATTGCGCTGCTTTACACGACAGCACCTGCCGTTGGCGCATTCGCCCGGATCAATTTCATCGATACGGTCAATGAGGCGACCTATATCCAGGATGGCGAAGACTATGCCGTTCGCGCGGCCGAGATTGAAGCCGAAGGTGGAAAGCCTGTGCCTGGCTGGTACAAGGAATGGGAAAAGACGGGGCTCCTGGAGTTCGAAGACACCAATGGTGACGGCATCATGCAGTATCGCGGGCCAAATGCGCCTGATGGTGTTGTCAATGAGGTCAACCCGAACCGGGATATCTTCGTGCTGGCCAACCCACAGATTGCCAATTTGCCGGGCTGGGTCATCGGCCTGGTTGTGGCCGGAGGCCTGGCGGCAGCCCTGTCAACGGCAGCCGGCCTGCTGATGGTAATCTCATCCGCGGTCAGTCACGATCTGTGTCGGAGAACCTTTTTCAAGGACATGGATGATCAGACTGAGCTGCTCGTCGCGCGTGGCGCGGCAGCGGGGGCCGTGGTTGCCGCTGGCCTGCTTGGTGTCTTTGCCAGCCAGCTCGGTTTTGTGGCCCAGGTTGTGGCTTTTGCCTTCGGTTTGGCAGCAGCGTCTCTCTTCCCGATCATCTTCCTTGGGATCTTTTGGAAGCGGATGAACAAGGAAGGCGCGATTGTCTCCATGCTGGTTGGCCTGATCAGCACCTTTGGCTACATCTACTTCTTTAAGTTCGGCGGTGGCACGCCTGATCAGTACCTGTTCGGCGTCTCGCCGGAAGGCATTGGCTTCGTGTTCATGTGGCTTTCACTGGCCGTCGGCGTGGTGGTCGCGCTGGCAACCAAGGCACCTCCGCAGGATATCCAGGATCTCGTTGAAGATATCCGGGTACCCGGCACACGCACGGCACATGGCATTGCCGACCAGGGCATGGCCCCAATGCCGGCGGAGTAGTGCGCTCTCCCTAGGGCTAACTGAAACGGGCGGTCTTCGGATCGCCCGCTTTTTTTTTGGAGGGGTGCTACGCACTACGACCTTTGGCGCATAGGCATCGACTTGCCGTATCGCCATGATAGGCTCAGGAGATGTACATGCCGGCTTGGCTCATAATCCTGAGTGTCATTGCTTATATGGCGGTGCTGTTTGCCATTGCCTGGCGGCGAGACAATGAATCCGCCAAGCCGGGTTTTGTCCAAAGCCCGCTCATCTATGCCCTGGCAATTGCGGTCTATTGCACGTCCTGGACTTTCTTCGGTGCCGTGGGAACGGCAGCATCCAGTGGCTGGGACTATTTGCCGATTTACCTGGGCCCGGCACTGGTTTTCCTGTTTGCCCCCGGCCTGATGCGCCGCATTGGTGATGTGGCCGAACGAGAATCCGTCACCTCACTCTCTGACTTCCTGTCCGCGCGGTATGGCAAGAGCCGAACGATTGGCGCGTTGGTGGCGATAGCCGCGGTAATGGGGAGTCTACCTTACATTGCTCTTCAGCTGAAATCAGTTGGAATGAGTGTGCAAGCCTTGCTGGACCATCAGGGGGAAGGGGGTGCTAGCTTTGGTGCTGAACCTGTGTTGGTGACGGCCATCGGCCTAGCCGTGTTTGCAATCCTGTTTGGTGCCCGCCACTCTGACCTGACACGACACAATGCCGGGCTAATGCGCGTGCTTGCATTTGAGGCCATAATCAAGCTCGCAGCCTTGGCAGCGGTCGGTGTCTTGTCACTGAACCTGCTCAGTAGCACGGATTTCGGGGAGGTTGTACACCGCCAGAACGTGTTTGCGATTGGCGATGTTTCTAGCCGTTTTATCACCATCACCTTGTTATCCATGGCGGCGATATTCACGCTCCCAAGGCAGTTCCACGTGGCTTTCATCGAGCGTCGTGGGCCTGGCGACCATGATGTCGCCCGCTGGCTCTTCCCGCTCTACATGCTGGCGACCAGCGTTGTGGTCATACCCATTACGATTGCTGGTCTGGGAACGCTTCCGGCGAGTGTCTCGGCGGATCTATATGTGTTGGAATTGCCATTAGTAAATGGCGACGGACTGTTGGCCATGTTTGTCTTCCTGGGCGGTTTTTCGGCGGCGACGGGCATGGTGATCCTGGCGACAATCGCTTTGTCCAACATGGTCGCCAATGAGCTGATCGTCCCGGCTTTTATGCGCTCAGGCAATTTCTCCAATATAAGTGGCGATTCCGGTGCACGTCTTTTGACCATCAGGCGGGGCGTGATCATTGCGATCATCCTGCTGGCCTATGGTTATTACCGGATTGGCGGGAACGGTGAGGCATTGGCGCAGATTGGCCTGTTGTCCTTCGCTGGGGCCATGCAGTTTGCCCCCGCCCTGATAGGGGCCGTCTACTGGCGCGGCGCACGTCAACCTGGGGCGTTTGCCGGGATGCTGGTAGGCTGGGTGATGTGGAGCTACACGCTCTTCCTACCAGCACTCATTGGGGGGGATGTTCTCGCCGGATATATGCCGTCCTGGCTACATCCATATGCGCTCATGGGATGGAGTTTCGGCGATAGCCTGGTTCACGGTGTGGTTTGGAGCCTGGGTTTGAATATTAGTTGCTTTGTCGCTTTTTCATTGCGGGCACCGGAACGTTTGCGGGACCGTATTCAGGCCGCTGCTTTTGTGGGTGATGCGGCGGGAGCGAGCGACCTGACGGCACCGGCGAACATCATGACGCATCAGGTCACGCGTGATGGGCTCAAGGCACTGGCCTCGCGCTTTTTGACGGTTGAAGCGGTCGAGCATGCCTTTGCCCGGTTCGAGACGGAAACCGGTGTCGACACGAAAGGGAGCGGGCCAGCCGATTGGCGAATGGTCCAGCGAACCGAGCGACTGCTTGCGAGTGCGCTGGGGGCTTCGTCGGCACGGGTCGTGATGTCGTCAGCGATTGGCGGTGCGGATATAGCGTTGGGCGATGTGCTTTCCATTCTCGACCAGCGTACGCAAGCTGAACGGTTTGACCGGCACATGCTGCAATCCATGCTTGAGAATATCGAGCAGGGTATCAGCGTGGTTGACCATGAGCAGCGCCTGGTGGCGTGGAATAGCGCATATGTCGATATGTTTGCCTATCCAGCCGACCTGGTGAAGGTCGGCGCGCCAATTTCTGTCCTGATCGAGCACAATATCAGAACCGGCTGGATTGATGGTGATCCTGCCGAAGAGGCACGACGACGCATCGCACACATCAAGGCGGGGCGACCTCACATGTATGAGCGTCAGAACCCAGATGGGCGTTACCTGCGCATTGTCGGCAGCCCCATGCCGGGTGGTGGCTATGTGACAACCTTCACCGACATCACCGAGGACAAGAAGCGCGAACAAGCGCTCATTGAGGCCAATGAAACGCTAGAGCAACGTGTGCGCAACCGTACGCGTGACTTGCAGGCGATGGCCGAAGACCTAGAAGCGGCGCGGGCAGAGGCAGAGGGTGCAAATGCTTCAAAGACGCGGTTCCTGGCGGCGGCCAGCCATGACCTGCTGCAGCCGCTCAATGCGGCTCGCCTATTCCTAGGTGCAGTTGATCCAGGAACGAAGGAGGATAATCGCGGCTTGCTGGCCAAGGCCGACCGGGCCGTGCGTTCGGCGGATGAACTGCTCAAGGGGTTGCTGGATATTTCGCGCCTCGACCACTCGAACGTGCGCCCAAACCCCCAAACCATTCCGCTTGCGCCTTTACTGGAAGACCTCGTCGATGAAGCCCGCCCTATGGCCGAGGAGGTCGGGTTGGAAATCAATGTCGCTGCAACCACATTGAAGGCAAATGCCGATCCGGATTTCCTGCAAAGCATCTTGCGCAATTTCATATCGAATGCGCGGCGATATACGAAGCGGGGCCGTATCCTCGTAGGCGCGCGAAGGCATGGGACGGATCATGTTCGTATTGAGGTATGGGACACAGGACCTGGAATCCCGGAAGATAAACGAGCGAACCTGTTCGATGAATTCGAACGTCTCGAGGAACAGGACAATATGGGCATTCGCGGGGCCGGGCTTGGCCTGGCAGTGGCAAAGCGCATGGCGCACCTGATGGGAACGCAAGTGCAGCTACGCTCTCAATTCGGCAAGGGCAGTGTCTTCTCTGTCACGGTGCCGCGGACGGCTTCGAAATCTTTTCGGAAACGCTCGACCCCTGTCATGATGCCCGCACAAGGCCATTCAATTGCAGGCCTGCGTATCCTATGCATTGATGATGAGCCACTCATCCTGGAAGGCATGAGCGCCCTGCTTGATAGTTGGGATTGCCGTGTGGTCACGGCGTCAAACTTGGCGGATGCCCGAAAGATCATCGCGGATGACCAGCCCGACATCGTGATTGCCGATAATCACCTGCGCGGTGAGCAGTCCGGACTCGATTTCCTGATCAATGAACGGGGATTGCTCACAAAATCATCGAATGTGGCCTTGCTGACGGCTGAGCCCACGCCGGATGTGCTCGAACAAGCTTTGGAACGGAATATCCGAGTGATTTGCAAGCCAGCCGACCCTGCAGAGATACGACGTTTCCTGATGGAGTGCGCTGGGTCCGAAAAATCTCAAGCGGCTGAGTGATTGTTTACGTCGAGCGCTGATTTGTAGAGCAATAGTGCCTGGGTCCTGTTATTGGCGCCGAGTTTTCGGAAAATCGCCGTCATATGCGCCTTCACCGTCGCTTCCGAAATGCCCATCTCATAGGCAATTTGCTTGTTCAATAGGCCATCTGAAAGGCCGTTTATCACCCGTCGTTGGGCTGGAGTAAGGCTGGCAATTCGATCAGCGTCATCTACGTCGTCATTGACTTCGCCAACAGGGAACCAGGTGCCACCGTCGAGCACCGTCGCGAGGGCGGCAGATAGGTCCCCAAGGTCCATGCTCTTGGGCAGATAACCTGCCGCACCAAGTGTCCTGGCCTGGTTGAACGCGCCTGTGCTTTCGGTCGCCGACACGACGACGATCGGGCAGGTCACGCCAGAAGCCTGGAGCTTGGCCAAACCATCAAATCCGTTTGAGTCAGCAAGATTGAGATCCAGCAGGACCAGGTCGGGGACTTGCGATTGAAGGATGTCGAGTGCGGTGGCTATGGAGGCGGCGTGTACACCTTTCAGCTTGCCGTTGCCGGCATCGATCAACGCGGTCTCGAGTGCATCCCTGAACAGGGGATGATCGTCTATAATCAGTGCTACAGCGCTTGTGGCCATGCACGCCTCCCGGCTTGTCTATCGCCGCTTATGCGGTCTTGTGTCGTTTCCTCAGCGTAAGGATGACCGAAGCTACCAGTCTTGTCGAGTGCCACTAGACCAAGGTCGTAGCACCAATGGCTAATGGCGCGATGGGCCGCATCCAAGGATACTTTCCCCATAAAATACAGATGCGGAGGAAGTCATGAAGTCAGGTGTGAAGATCGCGTTGTTGGCCGGGGTTGCGTTCGCAGCCGTGGGCAGTGCCCAGGCTGATGCGACGAGCGATGTCGAGGCACGCATTGCGGCGCTGGAAGCCATGGTGGCCGAGCTGAAGGCCGAACTGGCAGCCGGCAAGGCAGACGTCGATGAAGCCATCGTGCGGATTGAGCGCGTCGAACAGACTGCGCCTGCTGAATCTCAGTCCGCGCCCACTGGCAATGGCTTCATGGTCGGCGATACGACAATAAAACTCTCTGGCTTCATCGACGTGGATGCCCACGCAACGACGTTGAGTGATGGTGCCATTGCATCCACCTCAATTGCGCGTGACTTCTACATTCCCGGGGCAACACCCATAGGCGGCGATGAAACCAGCTTTACCGACCTGACGGCACAGGGAACGAGGTTCGCAGCCACAGCTTCCAAACCGGTCGGCGACAAGACGGTCACTGGATACTTGGAAATGGATTTCCTGGGATCGGCGCAGGGTAATGAGCTGGTTTCCAACTCATACAGCCCGCGTTTGCGCCGGGCCTATATCGACTACGGCAATTGGCGCGTTGGTCAGGAATGGTCAACCTTCCAGAACACGTCCTCAATTCCGGAAAGTGCGAGTTTCCTGATTCTGTCTGATGGCATGGTGTTCGTGCGTCAGGCCCAGGTTCGTTACACGAATGGAAACTGGCAGTTCGCGATTGAGAACCCAAACACGACCAGCTTGAACATAGGTTCGCGTGATGAAAACTTGCTGCCTGATGTTGTCGCGCGTTACAACGTGAAAGGCAATTTCGGTAATGTCTCAGTCTCGGCGATCGCGCGTCAGTTGCGAGCCGACCTTGGGACCAGCGAAGAAGAAACCTTCGGCTATGGCCTGTCGATTGCTGGCCGGGTCAATGTTGGTGAGAAGGATGATATTCGCTTCAATTTGACAGGCGGCGAAGGCCTTGGGCGTTATATCGGCTTGGCGGCGAGCCGCGCGACCGCGCTTGATCCAAATGGAGAACTGGAAGCCATATCGAGCTACGGTGGTCTCGTCGCCTGGCGCCACCCATTCGGTGAAACCGCACGTTTGAATGTTGGTTACTCCGGACTGTTCATCGACAATCCGTCTTACCTTGGTGGTGGGGCCACATCCTCGGTCCAATCAGCATATGGAGCCGTTCTTTGGGACATTGCGCCCAAGGTTACTGTTGGTGTCGAGCTTATGCATGGCGTGCGCGAACTGGAAAGCGGCGCAGATGGTGACATGTCCCGGTTCACCTTCTCAACCAAGTACGCATTCTAAAGAAAGAAACCTTACCATGGCTGATGAAGCATTTGCGATGACAGATAGTCCGGTACAGGCCGTCCCGGAAAACTTTGCAGAAAAGGCAACCCTGACGCCTGAAAAGTATCACACGCTGTATGAGAAGTCGTGTGTTGATCCGGATGGGTTTTGGCGTGATCAGGGTCAGCGTCTGGATTGGATTGAGCCATATACGCAGGTCAAGAACACCTCGT
>CBDUKI010000001.1:0-41361 GCA_965367765.1 uncultured Henriciella sp. | reverse complement strand
AACCCGGCCTCGGGCTTCATCTTCAATGCCAATAACCAGCCCTATGATGCCACGGACGGGCCGGATAATCTGACCCCCGACATGTTTCCCACCTCGATGGGCCTGCAAACCGACCAGACCAACCGCTCCTTGCGGATCATGGAGCTGACCGATGGGCGCTCCCTGATCGACCGCGAGGCGCTTTTGGCACTGAAATTCGATACGGGCTACGCCGACGGATCGCAGGCCGACGAGGTGATCGCGACAGTGCTGGCCATGGACTGGAGCACGGAACCAGAGCTGGCTGCCGCCGCCGAACACCTGGCCGCCTGGGACCGGACAATGACGCTGGACAATCGCCATGCCGCGCTTGGTGGGCTGACTGTGCTGCGAGAGATTACGGCCCGCCTGACCGGCAACCCGGCCCCACCACCGGAAACCGCTTTCCGCGAGGCTGTGGCCTGGTTGAAGCTACATCATGGCCGGATCGACCCGGAATGGGGCGAGGTCAACCGCTTGGTACGCGGCGATCTGAACCTGCCAGTCAGTGGCGGTGCCGACGTCTTGCGGGCCATTTATCCGGCCGGGATCGGCGATGATGGCGAGCTACATGCGACCGCGGGTGATACCTGGATTGCCCTGGTCGAGTGGGACACGGTCGGCAACCAGACCGCCCAGGTTATCCACCAGTTCGGGGCGGCCACCCTGGACGAAACATCACCGCACTATAGCGACCAGGCACCGCTTTTCGTCCGCGAGGAATGGCGCCCGGCCCTGATTGAGCGCGAAGAGGTTGAAGCCGCGGCCACCCGAACCTATCGACCCGGTAAATTCGACTAGACGTCCTTGACCGGTTTCAGGCGGCGCTTGGTCTGGTGGCTGTCAACCGAGCCACCGGAGACCTTCTCTCCGCGCATATAGTGGCGTTGCCAGCCCGCCTTGACGGCATCGTCCTCCCCCGCATTCAAACGCTTGTTGAACTCGCCGCGGCTGGTTGACCAGGCATGGTAGTCCTTCTCCAGTTCCGGGTTCGATGACAACAGCATCCGCTTTGGCTCGATCTCTTCGAGCTTTTTGTGCTCAATCGGGACGATGAAGCAAAACGGTTCGCCCTTGCGGAAGATGACCTCACCCGGCCGCGTCATCTGCCAGTTCATCGTGAACGGGAAAGGCAGCCAGTCCGTCTCAACCAGGCCCGTCAGCGGGGCAATGCCATCCTTGAAGAAGTTCGGTGCCCCCATCGCCATCAGGCCCCACCCGGGCGGCGTGCGGAACAGGTGACCGGTATGGAAGGTGACAATGCCACGCTGAAAATGGCTGTCGGCAAATGAAGCGATGGCGCGATGGTCGCCTGTGGTGAACAGCGAAATAGCGTGTTTGCCCATACCACCATCCCAGACGATCTTCAGGTCCATCGGGCAGAGGATTTCCCAGCCCGTCGAATTGGCCATGGACAGCGGCAGGCAACGATAAGGCTGGCGGTCGGGAAAGGCATCCATCCATTCACGGTCGCTGCGCCCGGGGACGATTTCCGGTGCGACATTATAAATCTTGTAGCATTCGAGCTGCATATCGGTTCCCCTGCTGCGGCCCTGTATCGGCTTGACGGGCCGGATAATTCCTGCCCCAAGGCGAGTATGCCTGCAAGCCCATCTGACCTGTTTGAGTATCTTGACGCACTCGGCATCGCCCACACGACAATGGAGCATGATGCGACATTTACTGTGGAGGCCGGACGCCACCTGAAAGCCAGCCTGCCGGGCGGGCATTCAAAGAACCTGTTCATGAAGGACAAGGATGGCACGATCGTGCTGATCTCGGCCTGGGCGGACAGCCAGTTGAAGCTGAACCAGCTGCACAAGCTGATCGGGACGCGGCGCCTGTCCTTTGCCAGTGGCGAGCTGATGCAGACCCTGCTCGGCGTAGTCCCGGGCTCAGTCACCGCCTTCGCCCTGATGAATGATGCCGATCTCAAGGTCCGCTTCATTGCCGACAAGGCCTTGATGGATTTCGAGACGGTGAACTTTCACCCACTGGTGAATACGGCCACAACCGGTATTTCCAGCCGCGACCTGCGCAAGTTCGTTGAAGCCACGGGCCACGATCTGACCGTGGTCGACTTTACCGCACTTGGTTAGTTGATGCTGCGCGGCAGGATCCGCGACGGCCATAGGCAGGTCTTGAGCGTCCCTTCACCCGTTTGCCGGGTCGTGCCGTCCGGTGCGGTGAAATAGCCGATCAAAGTCAGGCGCGCGGCTTCATCCAGCTCACTCATTGCGATTGACGCCTCGGTTTCCGCCAGCAGGCGGCGTCCACGGCAGCGATAATAGTCAACGTGTTGCATCGGGGCCGATTGCGCCCCAGCCCGCAGGCGATGAAAGGCGGTTCGCTGGCGCCCTGCCCCCATGGTCAGAGTGGCCGGCCAGCCCGGTCCATCGGGAACTCCGATCCAGGCCGTCCCGATGCCGGAGTCATGATCAGGCCGCGCGAAACGCACCGTATGCATGAAGCCACCACGGATCGCGTGGCTTTCGACGGCGACCAGCGGATCGCCAGCAAGCTCTTCCAACCAGTCGGCGACCAGCTGGTCACGCAAGGCCCAGGCCCGCTGGGCCTCCCCATTGGCCAACAGAACAGCCGCCTTGTAGAAATTCGCGCGCTCGTCATACAGCTGGCCAGCGCGTTCAAAATGGCGCAGGGCACGGACAGGTTCACCTGCATTCGTGGCAGCAATACCGGCAACCTTGCTGGCTTCGCGGACTTCGGGCCGGGTCGGGCAGCGGGCCAGGAAAGCCTCGGTCACGCGAAGAATGTAGTCCGGGCTAAGCTCCTGTTCGCGATCCACCAGCTGGGCCTGCCAGGCCCCGACATCGCGCAGGCTGCAATCCTGTGGCTGGATTTCAGCCCCGGCGCGTGGGTAGACGGCGATAAATGTGGTCACGCCAGTTGCCAGCACACCGGCACTCAAACGTCTCAGGAATTTCGTAAATGAAACATTAATGGCCATAGTGACCATTTCAGCAAAACCTATGCCATTAACCAGCCAGAATGCGCTGCACGGTCCAGACCAGACCTGTTAGTCCAATCGCCCCGCTTAACGGCCAGACAATCGCCCGGCGGTAGAGCGCATCGCTGACCCGGTGGCGCAGCGGCCAGGCCAGCAGCGCAGCGGCCAACAGCACGGACAATTGACCGACTTCCACCCCGACATTGAAGCCAATCAGGGCACTCCAGAACTGGCCAGATGGCAGGCCAAGCGTACCGAAATACCCAGCAAAGCCCATCCCATGCACCAGCCCGAAGGCCAGCACGATAAATGGCCGCCACAGCGTCATCTTTCGCACCAGCATGTTCTCGATCGCAACGAAGGCGATGGTGGCCGCAATCAGGGGTTCGACAATGCCTGCTGGTGGGGCGATGACACCCGCTGCGACCAGGCCGAGGGTCAGGGTGTGCGCGGCGGTGAAGGCTGATATCTGCAGGAGAAGCGGGCGCAGGCGCCGGGTCGACAGGAACAGGGCCAGGACGAACAGGATGTGATCCAGCCCGCCCGGAAGGATGTGACCGGTGCCGATCTTCACATACAGCCCGAAGGTCTGCAGGGCAGGGCGGTCAAACTCATCGACGCTTTCCGGGGCGTCGGTGTCCGGGACACTGTCAGCGCGATCCATCTCTTGCAAGGCCCGGCACAAGGCCGGATCCATGCCGCCATCGGCGCCGCACAACTCATCCGCCGGGTGGGCCATGGCGACAGAGCTGGCAAGTACCAGACTGGCCACAGCGAGGCAGGCGGTAACAATGATCAGGCGAAGGACGTGCATCACTCCTGGTCAGTCACGAAATGGGGTTGTTCAAACGGGCCATGATCATGTTCGATGCCCGGCAGTGGCAGATTTGTCAAAAGCATCGCGACAATCATGCCGGATCCAATGGCAAGCAGGCCGCGCCCGGTCGGCATCTCCTTGAGCGGGGCCATGAGTGGGCCAGTGGCAACATAGAGAATAAGGCCGACCGACAGGCCAAACAGGCTCCCCAATGCGGCTTCGCCAAGCCCATACATGAAGGGGCCAGACACGATGATGCCGAGCGGCGTTGTCGCTGCTGCCGCCAGGAAGGCCCAGATGAAGGCATTGCGATTTGTCACACCGTGGCGGCGCAAGATGGCAAAGGCAATCACGCCCTCGGGGAATTCATGCAGGATCAAGCCGAGCGCCGCATAGACACCAGATTCGAAACTCACCGCGAAAGTGACGGCATAGACCACACCATCAATGAAGGAGTGTATGCCAATCGCGATGATTGGCGTCACCGCTTCACTGGGCAAAGTCGAGTTGGGATGATCCGGGAACAGGGTTTGAACAACATAAGACAGGACCAACCCACCGAAGAAGCCAGCGGTTAACCACAATGATGCCTGCGGTGACAGTGAAAAGGCCTTGGGCAGGATGTGCAGGAAAGCCATGGTGACCAGCATGCCAGCCGCGGCAAGGCCAAACAGGTTAGCATTGCGCTGGCTCCAGTCGCTGCGCAGAGACACTGCGAGCAAGCCAATCGTCGTGACAAAAGCAGCGGTCAGGCCGAAGAAGAGCGGGGCTTGGAGATTTTCCAGCATCGCGTCCGAGTGTCCTCTGTGGTCGATTGGCGCATGTACGGCTGCGCGGAATGTTATAAAGTCTCAAAATCGGACTCGCGATGTATGCATCAAGGGCTTTCATGTCAAACGAAAGATGCTTTTATCTGCGCAACAGGCAAAGCGATGATCCAGAATGAAATTGCAGCGACGGGCCGAATAGAATTGACCAACAAGACACCACAGATCGCGAATCTGACCGACATTGGATTCGCCTGGCCGAACGGGCCGCAATTACTTGATATAAAAAAGTTTTCCATTGAGGCTGATGAGCATGTCTTCCTGCGCGGGCCGAGCGGGTCAGGTAAATCGACCCTGCTTGGCCTGATTGCCGGCGTGCTGCAGCCCCAGGCCGGGCGGATTGACGTCCTGGGTCATGACCTGACGATGATGAGCGGTCGCCAGCGCGACCGGCTGCGCGCCGACCACCTGGGTGTCATCTTCCAGATGTTCAACCTGGTGCCCTACCTGTCTGTCTTGCAGAATGTCGCCCTGCCCTGCCAGTTCTCTGTACGCCGGCGAGGCAATGTCGCCCGGGCTGGCGGGATCGACCACGAGGCGCGCCGCCTGCTGAAACGGCTTGGCCTGCAAAGCGAAGACCTGCTGGCGCGTAAGGTCACCGACCTGTCAGTTGGCCAGCAGCAACGGGTCGCGGCAGCCCGTGCCCTGATCGGTGGACCGAACCTGATCATTGCCGATGAGCCAACCTCGGCCCTGGATACCGATACCCGCAACCAGTTCATCGACCTGCTGAACGAGGAAGCCCGCGCCAGCGGTGCCGCGGTTCTGTTTGTCAGCCACGATGCAGGCCTGTCAGGCCCGTTCGACCGCACGATTGACCTGATGGAAATCAACCTGGCGGCAGCAGCCAAGGAGGTGGCGTGATGGGTGGCTCAATTCTTTCCCTCGCCTGGCGCAGCGTCTGGAACCGGCGCGCCTCGGCCATGCTGACCATTCTCGCCATCGCCCTGTCCGTGACCCTGTTCCTGGGCGTTGAGAAAGCCCGAAAGTCGGCGCGGGCCGGTTTCGAAAACACCATTTCCGGCACGCACCTGATCGTCGGCGCACCGACCGGGCAGGTCAACCTCCTGCTCTATTCTGTGTTCAGGATTGGCAATGCCACCGCCGAGATGAACTGGGACGCCTATGAAGCCCTGGCGGCGCGAGACGATGTCAGTTGGACCATCCCGATTTCACTTGGCGACAATCATCGCGGCTATCGCGTGCTTGGCACCAATCAGGCCTATTTCGACCATTATCAGTATGGCCCCTCAACCGCGCTGAGCTTCCGGCAAGGCGAGGCCTTCGACGATATGTATGACGCGGTGCTGGGGGCCAGCGTGGCGCGCGAGCTTGGTTATTCCGTTGGTGACGAGTTCGAGCTGACCCATGGCCTGGGTGAGGCCCATGGCCTGAGCGATCATGATGACAAACACTTCCATGTCGTCGGCATCCTTGCCCCAACCGGCACACCGGTGGATCGCACCATCCATATTCCGCTGGAAGGCATGACCGCCATCCATGTCGGTTGGGAAAGCGGCACGAAAAGCCCGCTGGCCGATACGATTGACGAACACATGATCCGCAGTTTCGACCTCACGCCGCACACGATCACTGCAGCCTTTGTCGGTTTGAAGAACAAGGGCACTGTCCTTCGCACGATGCGCGAGATCAATACGGACCGGTCGCGCCCACTGCTCGCGATCATGCCCGGCGAGGCGCTGCGCCAGCTCTGGCAGGTGATCGGCTCGGTCGAGCGCATCTTGCTGGCGGTTTCGGCCTTCGTGATTGCCGTAGGTCTGGTCTCGATCCTGACCAGCATCCTGACCAGTTTGAATGAGCGGCGGCGCGAAATGTCGGTGCTGCGGGCGGTTGGGGCCCAGCCCGGCCATATTGTCGGCCTGATGATGAGCGAGGCGGCTGGACTGGGTCTTGTCGGTGCGCTGCTCGGCGCCGGGCTGATCCAGCTGATTTTCGCGATTGCCGCACCTATCCTGTCTTCCAGCTACGGGATTGCCCTGATTGGCACCGCACCGGGCCTGACGGACCTGTGGACCATCATCGCGGTGACGCTGGCAGCCCTTGTGCTAGGGCTGTGGCCAGCCATCACGGCCCTGCAACGTTCACTCGCCGATGGCCTGACTGTGAAAACCTGACCCGATCACAGATCGGATATGGAAATCGAAGCGCTTCGACTTTAGGTAAACTGCATGAAAATACATATCGCTTTCCCCGCCCTTGCCGTGATCATCCTGGCCGCTTGCGGCAATGAGGCGGTCGAAGGTGCCAGTGCCGCCGCCGAGGCAGCCCCTGCTGAAACCATTTCCGAACCGGCTCCGGTTCAGGACCTTGAAACGTCCAACCGGCTGGCGACAGCCGGTGCCGAAGCCGAGGAGGCGACCAGTCGCGGCCTAAGAGACCTTGGCTGGGAAGAGCTCATGCCGGACGGCGAGGAAGAACGCCTCGCCCAGCTTTACCAGGAACAGATGGCCATGCTGTATTCCGGTGCACCTGTGTCTGAAGGCTCCGCCGCCGACCAGATGATCCAGATCGGCACGTTCAACATCGTGCCAGAGCTGAATGACCTGAAAGTGCGCATTCCCGGCTATACGGTGCCGTTTGATTTCGGCGCCGACGCGGAAATCACTGAATTCCTGCTGGTCCCCTATTACGGTGCCTGCCTGCACGCCCCGCCGCCGCCGCCGAACCAGACCATCTTCGTGACGACCGATGAGCCGATCAAGCTGAAGGATCTTGCCCAGGCCGTCTGGATTGAAGGCACGCTGCATACGCAGGTTCAAACATCCGACCTGGCGGATGCGGCCTATACGATCAAGCTCGACCGGATGACCGTTTACGAATACTGATAGGCGCGGCCCCCTGCCCCATGGGCAATTGGCGCCTGCCGGCCTAGACGAGAGTCAAGTTTGAAACGAAAGGGCCCTGGATCATGGCCACCTTCCTGCAAATCGCCTTCTACCTCGCTTTTGCCGGGCTTATGGTTGTGCTCGGTTTCGGCCTGTTCAACCTGACCCGAACCGATGCGAACCAGGCCAGCCGCTCCAACAAGCTGATGCGGATGCGGGTGATCGCCCAGGCCATCGTCATCGTCATCCTGATCCTGATGGGCATCGTCTACGGTTCGATAAAGCTGTTCTAGACGCAGGAGACCACAAACATGGTCAAGCTCGACAAGATCTATACGCGCGCCGGAGATAGCGGGAAGACCCGCCTCTCGACTGGCCAGCCTGTCGACAAGTGGCACATCCGCGTGGCGGCCTATGGCACCGTGGATGAGGTCAATGCCGCACTGGGTGTGGCTGCGCTTGATGCCGAAGGTGACATGCTTGTCGCCCTGCGCCGTATCCAGAACGACCTGTTTGACCTTGGCGCAGACCTCGCGACGCCGGACACAGGCCGCAAACTCGAGTGGGAACCGCTGCGCATCGTGGCCGCGCAGGTCGAGCGGCTGGAGCGCGAGATTGACGCAATGAATGCCAATATCGCTCCGCTGGACAGTTTCGTCCTGCCCGGCGGATCTGCACTGTCGGCGCACCTGCATGTCGCGCGAACCCTGACGCGGCGGGCCGAACGGATGATTGCTGAATTGATGGCCACCGAGAACGAAACAGTCAGCGCCGAAGCACTGGCCTATGCCAACCGCCTGTCGGACTGGTTGTTCGTTGCGGCGCGCGCGGCCAATGAGAATGGCATGCAGGACATCAAATGGGTGCCAGGCGCCAATCGCTGAGAAAAATTTTGTCCGCCCCCTCTGGACTGTCCCGACGCCAACCCATCCAGCTTGGATAAAAAGACAGGACAGAGGAAACATCATGAAAGATCTGGAAGGCAAAACTGCATTCGTCACCGGGGCCGCCTCGGGGATTGGCCTGGCCATTGCCCGCGCGTTGAGCCAGGCCGGGGTGAAGGTCATGCTTTGCGACATCGAACAGGCGGCGCTGGACAAGGCGCTGGCTGACCTGCGCCAGACCAATGCTGACGTCGATGGCGTCCTCGCCGATGTGTCGCTGAAGGACCAGCTGAAACAGGCTGCCGAAGCAACGCTGGAGCGTTTCGGCAAGGTGCATATCCTGGTCAACAATGCCGGTGTTGGCGGCGGCGAGAGCTATGACAACTGGACCCAGGCCGGCTGGAACTGGACGATGGATGTCAATGTTATGGGCGTGGTCTATGGCATCGAGATTTTCGGCCCACTGATCGAAGCGCATGGTGAGGGGGGCCAGATCGTCAACACCGCCTCCGTCGCCGGATTGTGGGCGGCCAATAGCGCGCCTTATTTCGTGTCCAAGTACGGCGTCGTCGCCCTTTCAGAAGGCCTACGCGCAGAGCTGGAGCCACGTAATATCGGGGTCTCGGTCCTATGCCCCGGCATCATCCGCACGCAAATCATCGATTCCGGGCGCAACATGCCGGACCGATATGGCAAGGCAGACCTGCTCTGGGCCGACCGGGACGACCAGACCGAAGAAGGCAATGCCTTCCGCGAGCGTGTCCAGACCGGGATTGACCCCAACTATGTCGGCGAACTGGTGCGCGAAGGGATCGAAGAGAATTGGGACTATATTCTCACCGATCTGGAATTCGAGCCAATGATCGAGGACCGGTTTGCCCGGTTGAAAGCCGCCTATGATCGCATTCGCGACCGGACGCCAACCTATTAGCCAGAATGGAAATGGCCGTAGATGCGTTCGGCCATGGCTTCGCTGACGCCTTCAACCTCACACAGGTCGGATACCTTGGCCTGTGCGACGGCCTTGGCTGAACCGAAATACTGCAACAGCGCTTTCTTGCGGGCCGGGCCGATGCCCCCGATCTCATCAAGCGGGTTCTTGCGAATATCGGCCGAACGCCGGGCGCGGTGGGCACCAATAGCCCAGCGGTGGGCTTCGTCACGCAGGCGCTGCAAATAGTATAGAACCGGTGCATTTTCCGGGAGCCGAAACGGAGCCTTGCCGGGCTGGAAGAATTGCTCTCGTCCGGCATTGCGGTCGACCCCCTTGGCAATCGAAACCAGGTTCACGTCCATCGGTGACAGACCGATCTCACCGATCGCCTCGATCACCGCATTGAGCTGGCCAAGGCCACCATCAATCAGCACGAGGTCCGGCCAGGTGTCCGCTTTTCCTGCGTCGCGATCCTTCAGGGCGCGTGCGAAGCGACGGCGCATGACTTCATGCATCATGCCGTAATCATCCCCCGGCTCCAGGTTGGAATCCTTGATATTGAACTTGCGGTACTGCGCCTTCTCGAAGCCTTCCGGCCCGGCCACGACCATGCCGCCAACCATATTCGTGCCCTGAATATGCGAGTTGTCGTAAATCTCGATGCGTTGTGGTGGATCGGGCAGGTCAAAGACCTTGGCGGTCTCTTTGAGCAGGCGGGCCTGGCTGGCGGTTTCAGCCAGCTTTCTGGACAAGGCCTCGGAGGCACTGCGGGCGGCCTGCTCGACAAGACCGCGCTTGTCCCCGCGCTGTGGGACCCGAATTTCGATCTTGCGCGCGATCTTCATTTCCAGTGCGTCAGCGATCAGCCCGGCCTGGTCTGGCATTTCATTGGTCAGGATCAGGCGCGGCGGCGGGCGCTTGTCATAGAACTGAACCAGGAAGGCGGCGAGGATCTCGCGTTCGCTCTCGCCCTTCTCATGGCGCGGGAAATGAATGCTCGCGCCCCAGTTCTGACCGGCCCGGATGAAGAAGACCTGCACCGCCGATTGTCCGCCTTCCATGGCGACCGCAAAAATATCGGCTTCCTCGATGCCTTCGGCATTGATGTCCTGCTGGGCCCGCACAGTTGCCAGGGCACGAATGCGGTCGCGCAGGGCCGCGGCGCGCTCGAATTCCATGCCCGCGGCGGCCTGCTCCATCTCCTCGCCAAGCCGCCTGTGCAGGTCTGTGGCCTTGCCCCGCAAGAAGTCTGCCGCCTGATCAGCCAGTTGCTGATAATCCTCGATTGAGACCAGGCCGACACAGGGGGCTGCACAGCGCTTGATCTGGTGCAGCATGCAGGGGCGCTGGCGGGCCGAATAAACGCTGTCTTCACAGGTTCGCAAAAGGAAGGCCTTCTGCAATGTGTCGAGCGTGCGCATGACGGCCCCGGCACTGGCAAACGGGCCAAAATAGTCACCCCGGTCCTGTTTCGTGCCACGATACTTGAGGATTTGCGGGGCCTCATGATCGCGGCGGATCAGGATATAGGGGAAGGATTTGTCATCGCGCAGCAGGATGTTGAAGCGTGGCTTGAGCGACTTGATCAGCGACGCTTCAAGCAACAATGCCTCTGTCTCTGTCTCGGTAACCACGAATTCCATACGTGCGGTCAGCATGATCATCGTGGCAATCCGCTGGGTATGCCCGCCAAGACGCGAATAGCTGGAAACCCGCGCCTTCAGGTTCTTGGCCTTACCGACATACAGCACGGCATCGTTCTCACCGAACATGCGGTACACGCCGGGCTTGGCCGGCAGCCGGGACAAATTGTCCTTGATAACATCAATCCCACGGGGACGAGATGAGGTTTCGGGCGAGTCAGGCATCCACCCAATCTAGGGTGAACCAGGCCCAAGGGCTAGCGGTCAAACAGGCCTGACAAGCGGCCGCTGCCAGAATCAAGAATCCAGGTGGAGCCGATTGCAAACAGGACGACCAGCACGACCGCCCCTGAGAGTTGGCGCTTGTTACTGCCCGGGTCGCGGTCACGCCGGGAGTAATTGAACATCAACATCATCAAGACGAACACAAACAGGCAGAGGCCCAGCAAACGCTCTTCAAAAGAGAGGTGCTGAACCCAGTACATGAAATCATTCTTGGCGTGCTTGGTCTCGTCCACAAGACGCACCCAAAGCGTCTTGTAGGGTCCCAAATCCAAGCTGAAAGCCGCTACTTGCATATCGTTACCCATTGATAATCGAATGAAGGTGACACGGATTGGTCAACGCAGGTCTAAATCGGTCGATCAAATTTTACCGAAACTGCGATTTTCCGCCGCTTGCATCGCCGTTCTGGCAGGTCTAAGCGTGCCTCAATCTGTTCGTGGAGAAGATCATGAGTGCCCAACCGACCCTGAGCCAAGCTGTCAATCGTGTTGAACCTTCAGCAACCATTGCAGTTACCACGAAAGCAGCAGAGTTGCGCGCCGCCGGAGAAGACGTGATTGGTCTGGGCGCGGGCGAGCCGGACTTCGATACGCCTGACCATATCAAGCAAGCGGCTATCCAGGCGATTCAGGACGGTAAGACAAAATATACCCCAGCAGACGGCATGCCGGAACTGAAAGAAGCGATTTGCGCCAAGTTCAAGCGCGATAATGACCTGATCTACACCCCTGGCCAGATCCATATCGCACCAGGTGGCAAGCCGGTGCTCTACAACGCCCTGCTGGCGACCCTTAACGAAGGCGATGAAGTCATCGTCCCGGCCCCGTACTGGGTCAGCTATCCGGAGATGGTCAAGCTGTGCGGCGGCACGCCCGTCACCGTTAGCTGCGGACCAAACGCCAAATACAAGCTCACGCCCGAAGCGCTGGAACAGGCCATCACGGCCAAGACGAAATGGCTGATCCTCAACTCCCCGTCCAATCCAACCGGGGCCGCTTATACGCGAGGGGAATTGCAGGCACTGGCCGATGTCTTGTTGGCGCATCCAGACGTCTGGGTGATGACCGACGATATGTATGAGCACCTGGTCTATGATGGCTTCGAGTACACCACGATCGCCCAGGTCGAGCCGAAGCTCTATGATCGCACACTGACCGTCAACGGCGTCTCCAAGGCCTATGCCATGACGGGGTGGCGGATCGGCTATGCGGGCGGGCCTGAAACGCTGATCAAGGCGATGCGCAAGGTGATCAGCCAGACCACATCCAACCCGTGCTCGATCTCGCAATACGCCGCGCTGGCCGCGCTGAACGGCTCACATGACTTCCTGGCCGCACGCAATGACGCGTTCAAGGCGCGCCGGGACTTTGTGGTGGCGGAACTGAACAAGGCAGACGGGCTGACCTGCGATACGCCGGAAGGGGCGTTTTATGTCTATCCGAACTGTGCCGGTGCAATCGGCAAGACGGCGCCATCTGGCAAGCTAATCGAGACGGATGCCGACTTTGCGACCGAACTGCTGGAGCAGGAGAAGGTCGCGGTCGTCTTTGGCGCCGCCTTTGGCCTGTCCCCGGCGTTTCGCGTGTCATACGCGACTTCAATGGAGGCCTTGGAGAAGGCCATGGAGCGTATTCAGCGGTTCTGCGCCAGCTTGAAGTAACATAAATAATTTCTATATTAGAAACTTGTAAAATCCATTGGATTTCCTCTCCTCAATAGCTGATATTGAGGACATGAAAGTGAGGGACACAATGACTGTAGAAATCGGTATCAGCGAACAGGGTCGTACGGATTCGGCCAACGCACTCAAACGCCTGCTGGGCGAAACTTATGCGCTCTATATCAAGACGCATGGCTATCACTGGAACGTCACCGGGCCGCGCTTCCAGTCGCTGCACGACATGTTCATGACGCAATACACAGAACTGTGGACGGCGCTGGACGAAATTGCCGAGCGTATTCGCGCCCTCGGCCATTTTGCACCCGGATCGTCAGGCGAAATGATGGCTGCGGCGAGCATTGAGGCAGACGAAGGCGTGCCGGATGCAGAGACCATGATTGCCAATCTGGCGGCAGGCCATGAGGCGGTTGCCCGCGCTGCACGTGATGGGATCGACGTGGCTGGCAAGGCCGGTGACGATGTGACCGCTGACCTGATGACCCAGCGCGCAACGATTGCCGACAAGACAGCGTGGATGCTCCGGTCCAGCCTGTAGCCTATCGACGACCAAACAAGCGCTCGATATCGGCCAGTTTCAGTTCGACATAGGTCGGGCGGCCATGGTTGCACTGGCCAGAATGAGGCGTCGCCTCCATCTGGCGCAGCAGGGCATTCATCTCCTGTCCATTGAGCCGGCGACCGGCCCTGACTGATCCGCGGCAGGCCATGTTCCCCATGACCTCCTCGAAGCGTTCCTTGAGCGCGAGGCCATCATCATATTCGGCAAAGTCATCGGCGAGGTCACGCACCAGGCCCGCAACATCCATCTCGCCAAACAAGGCCGGAGTGGCTCGCACACAAACCGCGCCGACACCGAACGCCTCAACCTCGAGGCCAAGCTCGGCCAGTTCATCCGTCCGGGCGAGAATGCGCGCAGCTTCATCCTCGGTCAGCTCGACAATATCCGGGATCAGCAGGGCCTGGCGATGCACCCCACCCGCCGCCATCTGGCGCTTCATGTCTTCATAGACGAGGCGTTCATGGGCGGCATGCTGGTCGATAATGACAATGCCATCGCGCGTCTGGCTAACAATGTAGGTTTCGTGCAGCTGAGCGCGAGCAACGCCGAGCGGAAAATCCTCAACCGACGCGTCGGCTTGCGGCTCGACCCGCGCGGTGGGCGCGCCTTCATAGACGGGTTGGGCACGATCTTCGACCTGGGGCAGGCCCGCCTGAGAGACCCGGGGGTAAGATAACGGCGCTGACGCCGGTGGCTGGCTGGCCGAGCCACGGTCTGCCCACAAGGTCGATGGCCGAAAGACATCCGCCTGCACCGGCTCAGCCTGGATCTTGCCGAGGGCGTAACCCGCCACGGTGGTGCTGGCCCGGTGCCCGGCGCTGGCCAGGCTATGACGTAAGGCACCTATGATCAGGCCGCGAACATTCTGAGCATCGCGAAACCGCACTTCAGTCTTGGCCGGATGCACGTTGACGTCAACATATTCAGGATCAAGATCGACAAACAGGGCCGCCATGGGGTGGCGATCGCGGGCCAGAAAGTCCTGGTAGGCCGCGCGAATAACCCCGTTCAACATGCGGTCTTTGACCGGGCGACCGTTGACGAACAGGAATTGCATCTGGGCATTGCCACGATTGAGGGTCGGCAGCCCGGCAAACCCGGCCAGGCGCACGCCTTCACGTTCTGCCTCAATCTCCAGGGCATTCTCGCGAAACTCGCGCCCCATGATGGCACCAAGGCGCTGCAGCTGGCCATCTGGCGTGTCGGGATGGGCACTATAGCGAAACAAGGCGCGGCCATTGCTCTCCAGTGTAAACGCCACATCAGCACGGGCCATGGCGAGGCGTTTCATCACGTCAGTAACGGCCATGGTTTCAGACCGTTCGGTCTTCATGAATTTCAACCGCGCCGGGGTGGCGTGAAACAGGTCACGAACCTCGATCCGGGTGCCGGACAGACCGCGCCCGGTAAAGGCCGCCGGCTTGGGCCCCTCGATCCGCCCGGCCTCGACAAACAGTTCCGCCGCCGCTTCGCCTGTCGCCTGAGACGTGATGCTCATACGGCTGACACTTGCAATGGAGGGCAGGGCCTCACCGCGAAACCCCATTGTATGAATGTTCAACAAGTCGATCCGGCCATCGGCCCCTGGCGAGAGTTTTGATGTGGCATGCCGTTGCAGGGCCAGCAGCATATCCTCGCCAGTCATGCCGCAGCCATCATCCTCGACGATAATGCGCTTCAAACCGCCGCCCTCAATTGCCACCGAGACTGAGCGCGCACCCGCATCAAGTGCATTTTCAACCAGTTCCTTGATCGCGGCTGCCGGGCGCTCGACGACTTCACCGGCTGCAATGCGGTTGACCGCATCGGGCGGGAGTTGCCGGATAACCGGGCGGGCGGAAGAGTGGACCGTATCTGCCATGCGGCCAGTGTACGCAGCCAAACCGATTCGGGCCATAGATAGGCGCAGGCTCATTCACGCCCTGTTCAGTGCCAGGCCATCATGACAGATCATACCAAGATCTAGGGAGGGTCTCATGCTTAAGTACACGATCGCCGCAGCCTTGGCTGCCACTTGCCTGGCCAGCGCTGGTGCCATCGCGCAGGATAATTCCAAAGCGCCACGACCGGCCAAGACAGAGGCTGATCGCGCCAGCCCGGTTGGCCAGGACAATCGCGCCCCACAGGCCGAGGCCCAGCGCGACAATCGGACGACTGACAATGCCTCTGACAAGGCCAATGAGCGCCGCAAGGTCAAGAAGTTCGAGAAGCTGCCCCCTGCCGACGCCGAACCGCTGGACCCGTTGGACGCTGAAGACCCCTGCCCGCGCCCGGAAGACTGCCTCTAGTCCGGTTTCAGGCCGACCTTTGCCAGCGCGGCGGCCTGAGCCACGGCCAAGCCGTCTTCACTGAAGCCTTCAAGGCTTTCCTCGAACAGGCGGTGGAAGTTCAGCTCCGCCCCCAGTCGCAGATAAGCTGCGCCTACACCTATGGCGGCGCGGTCCATGAATACGAATTCGCGCGGGATTGTGACCGGGCCCTTTTGCTTCAGGCGCTGGCGTACCGCGAAGGCTTCCTTACGCCCGAATTCGCTGGCTGACACGCCATCGGCAAAGGGCCGCACCCGGTCCTCGAGCAGCGGACCATAAATGAATTTCGCCCAGATATTGAGACTCTCGACGAGTTCACGATTGAGATTGCGGAACCCCCATTTTTCATAAGCGGCATAGGCCGCGTCGAAATCATCCGCCAATGTTGCGCGATACAGATCAACCACGCCGCCGACAAATTTTGGCGGGAAGATACGAATACAGCCGAAATCAAGCAGGTTCAGTCCGGCCCCACCCTCGGTAACCTGGTAATTCCCCAGATGCGGGTCGCCATGGATGACGGCATGCGTGTGGAAGGGCAGCCACCAGGTCCAGAACAGGTTGGTGGCAATCCGGTTTCGCACTTCCTGCGAGGCCGTTTCATAGGCCGACAAGGCATCGCCTTCATGCCAGCTCATGGTCAGCAGTCGTTCCGTCGACAGGTCTTCAATCGGTGTCGGCACCGTCACGAAGTCCAGCCCGCCGAGCATGTTTGTATACAGGGCCATGTGCTGGGCTTCACGCTGATAGTCGAGCTCTTCACGCAGGCGCTCGGTGATCTCATCGACCATTTCGGACGGGTCGATTGATCCATCCATGCGCTTGAACAGGCCAAGCAGCATTTTCAGTTGGCCGACATCGCTTTCAACAGCGCTGGCCATGTCCGGGTATTGCAGTTTGCAGGCGACGGTTCGCCCGTCAGGCAGCATGGCCTTGTGGACCTGGCCGAGGGAAGCGGCATGCGCCGCCGTGCGCCCAAACTCGGTGAATTTGCCTTGCCAGTCAGGGCCCAGCTCCGCGCGCATGCGACGTTTGACAAAAGGCCAACCCATGGCCGGGGCCTGCGCCTGCAGCTGGCTGAGCTCTGCTGCATATTCCGGCGGCAGGAAATCCGGCACGGTCGAGACCATTTGGGCGACCTTCATCAGCGGCCCTTTTGACTTGCCAAGCGCGGCCGCCAGGGACCGGGCAATACGTTCATCGCCCTTGTCACCGCCAAACAGGGAGTTGGCCGCGAAAGTCAGCCCGGCCCCGGACAGGTTGGCCCCGACCTTGGCCGTGCGCCCAAGCCGCGCGCTCAGGCGGTTGCGTTCAGGGTCCGGTTGGTTGGGGTCATCGACCATGGGCGGCTCCGGGTTTGGCTACAGCCAAGATAAGCAGCGAAACAGTGAATGCGAAGCAGGCAAATGTGGTTTGTTCGCGCTAGGCATCCGCCTTTTCTGGCAACCCGGCACTCAAGTTCTGTGTCTTGCGCAGGGACGGGAAGAGACCCGCCCATGCCGCCGTGACCCCCATGGCGATATAGCCACCAGCAACCACGGTAAAAATCGTACCCCAGCGCGCGGCCATGAACCCGGCGCGCGCCTCACCAACCTGATTGGAGGCGCCAATGATAATCGAGTTGACGGCATTGACCCGGCCACGCACCTCATCCGGCGTCCATAACTGGACGAGGGTTTCGCGGACGAAGACCGAGATCATGTCAAAGGCCCCGATCAGAACCAGCGCCAGAACCGATAGCCAGACGATCTGTGAATAGCCGAAGACAATGTGCAACGCGCCAAAGATGGCGGTGCTGATGAACAGGATCAGGCCGGCATGACGCTTGATTTCGACCGAGGTGATGACGAAGACCATGAGCATGGCCCCAACCGCCGGGGCAGCACGCAGAATGCCATAGCCGGTCTCGCCAATCTGCAGGATGTCGCGGGCATAGACCGGCAGCAGTGCGACCGCACCCCCCATCAACACGGCAAACAGGTCAAGTGTCATTGCACCCAGCACGATCTTGGTGCGCCAGATATAAGTGAAGCCCCCGAGCAGGGTCGATAATGTCGTACGGTCCGTACTGACCGTTTGGGTTGGCTTGGGGATGGTAAAGATCAGAACCGCCGTCGAAAGAGAGATGGCCGCCGCGACGCCATAGGACAGCTCCAGAGAGATTGCCGACAGGACACCGCCCAGAGCCGGGCCGAGAATGGTCGCCATTTGCCAGGATGAGGAGTTCCAGCCCACCGCGTTGGGGAAGTCCTCACGCGGGACGAGATTGACGACCAGAGAATTGGTGGCGGGGGCATAGAAGGCGCGCGCCACACCATTCAGCATGACGATGCCCAGCACGAAGATGACGTGGAACAGGCCAAGCGCCGTCATCACCAACAGGATCAGGCCACAACTCGCCTGCAGACAGATCGACAGACCCATGATCATGCGTCGGCCGAGACGGTCTGCAGCGAGCCCCGTCACCAGGACCAGGAGCAGCGAGGGCAGGAACTGCACCAGGCCAATCCAACCAAGGTATAACGGGTTCTCGGTCTCGACATAAACCTGCCAGGCAACCGTGACGGCCAGGAAGTTCCCGGCCAGGGAGGCCCCGAAACGCGCCGCGAAGAACCGTCTATAGGAAGAATGCCTGAAGGCGGCGAAACGGTCTGACATCGGGACGGGCTTTCTCACAGGATGGCGGCGTTTTGCGCGCGTTTTACCTGTTTGTCCATGTTGGCCAGATTCAACGCGACTGTTCGTCTGAATCACCCCCTGCCCTTTTGCCAGCGTTCACTCTATATTCCCGGCATGAATCCACCGAATCGCCCTTCGATTTCCCAAATGGCAGCGGCAACTGCGCCGGGCGCAGCGGCGTCGGCACGCTATCTTGAAGGCCTGAACCCGGAACAGCGCGAGGCGGTCGAGCATACCGAAGGCCCGCTGCTTGTTCTGGCTGGAGCGGGGACCGGCAAGACCCGGGTGTTGACCACGCGGCTGGCCCATATCATCGCCACGGGCCTGGCCTACCCCTCACAGACGCTGACCGTGACCTTTACCAACAAGGCGGCACGAGAAATGCGCGAGCGAGCGCTGAAACTGACCGGGGAAGCAGGCGAGGGCCTGCGCTGGCTCGGCACGTTCCACTCCATCAGCGCGCAGATCCTGCGCAAGCATGCTGAACTGGTCGACCTCAAATCCAGTTTCACCATTCTGGATACCGATGACCAGATCCGCCTGTGCAAACAGATCATCGAAGCGGAGAATATTGATCCAAAACGCTGGGCGCCGCGCTTCCTCGCCAGCCTGATCGACGGCTGGAAGAACCGGGCCCTGTTGCCCGCCAAAGTGCCCGCTGACGAGGCCTATCAGTTCGCCGATGGCAAGGGGATCCGGTGCTACGAGCTGTACCAGAACCGGCTGAAAGTGCTCAATGCCTGTGATTTTGGCGACCTGCTGATCCACAATATCACCCTCTTCCAGAGCCAACCGGACCTGCTGGCCGATTATCACGCCAAGTTCAAATATATCCTGGTCGACGAGTATCAGGATACGAACGTGGCGCAGTATCTCTGGCTGCGCCTGCTGGCCCAGGGCAGTGGCAATATCTGCTGCGTAGGTGATGACGATCAGTCGATTTATGGCTGGCGAGGAGCCGAAGTTGACAACATCTTGCGTTTCGAGAAGGATTTCCCCGGGGCGCATGTGATCCGGCTGGAGCGCAATTACCGCTCGACTGAACACATTCTGGCAGCGGCCTCGTCAGTGATTTCGAACAATAAGGGCCGCCTCGGCAAGACGCTGTTTGTCGGCGGCGATCTGGCCAATGACCCGGACGCTGAACGGGTGTTGGTGCGTGGCCTGTGGGATGGCGATGCCGAAGCCCGCATGGTCTGTGACGATATCGAGGCCTGGCGGAACAAGGGTCGCAAGTATGAGGACTGCGCCGTCCTGGTGCGCGCCTCCTGGCAGATGCGTCAGTTCGAGGAAAGGCTGATCCTGCTCGGCATTCCTTATCGCGTCATTGGCGGCCCGCGCTTTTTTGAACGGGCCGAAATCCGCGATGCCATGGCCTATCTGCGGCTGATCCGCTCGACCGAGGATGACCTCGCCTTCGAGCGCGTCGTCAACCAGCCCAAGCGCGGGGTTGGCAACACTACGCTGCAAAAGCTGCAACGCTATGCCCGCGATGATGGCCGCAGCCTGTTCACGCTGACGCCAATGGTGCTGCAAACGGATGAGATCAAAGGGCCAGGCAAGCGCGGCCTGACCCAGTTCATCGACCAGATCAACATGTGGCGCGACCGCTTGAATAGTGGCCTGTCTCATACTGAGCTGGTGCAGGTCATCCTTGATGAGAGCGGCTATACGGACATGCTACAAAAGGATCGCAGCCCACAGGCGCAGACCCGGCTCGACAACCTGAAAGAGCTGGTCAACGCGATGGGCGAATTCGACAGCCTGCCTGCCTTTCTGGAACATGTCGAACTGGTCATGGATGTTGGCGGCACGAGTGATGGCGATGAGGTGCAGATCCTGACCCTGCATGGCGCCAAGGGGCTGGAATGGCCACTGGTCTTCCTGCCCGGTTGGGAGGAAGAGGTCTTCCCGTCCCGCCGCAGCCTGGATGAAACCGGCATGAAAGGTCTCGAGGAAGAGCGCCGGCTGGCCTATGTCGGGATCACCCGTGCGCGCGAATGTTGTCGCATCTCATTCGTCGCCAACCGGCAGATATTCGGGCGCTGGCAATCTGTCCTGCCAAGCCGGTTTATCGATGAATTGCCGCACGACCATGTCGAGGCGCAGAGCGAGACGGGTTATTCCAGCTTGCCGGGCGGCACTGATGGCTTTGTCGGCACGGTTGAAGACCTTGGTGAGCGTTCAAGCTATACCTCGCCGGGCTGGAAACGGCTGAAGGAAAACGCCCATCGCGGCAGTGACAGCCCGGTCATCGACGCCAAGGCCCGGCTGGTCGCCAATGAGAGCGAGGATAGCCGCTTCCGTATCGGCCAGCGCGTCTTCCATGATAAATTCGGCTATGGTCAGGTGCTTGACGCCAATGGCACCAAGCTGAAGGTCAATTTCGAAAAGCACGGGCTGAAGAAGGTGATCAGCACTTTCGTGACGGGGGTTTAGACAAAGTCTACCCCGCCGCCTTGAGCGCCTGGTCAAGATCAGCCATCAGGTCATCCGCATTTTCGATGCCGATGGACAGGCGGACCGTATCGGGCGCGGCCCCGGCGGCGATTTTCTGTTCGTCAGTCAACTGACGGTGCGTGGTCGAGGCCGGGTGGATGACCAGCGAGCGTGCATCGCCAAGATTGGCCACATGGCTGAACAGGTTCAACTCGTTGACGAATTTCACGCACGCATCATAGCCGCCCTTCAACTGCACGGTGAACAGTGCCCCGGCGCCTTTCGGGCAGAGCTTCTGCGCGCGAGCCTTGTAGGGCGAACTGTCGAGCCCGGCCCAGGTCACGCCGGATACGGCCGGATGCTGCGCCAGCCAGGGGGCAATCTTCTCGGTATTGGCGACATGTCTCTCCATACGCAGCGACAGGGTTTCAATGCCCATCAACGTATAGTGTGCGCCCTGAGGGTTCATGGTCATGCCAAGGTCTCGTAGGCCGACCGCGATAGAATGAAAGGTGAAGGCTGCCGGGCCAAACGTCTCGTGGAATTTCAGGCCGTGATAGGCTGGTTCCGGCTCTGACAAGGACGGAAACTTGCCACTGGCTGACCAGTCAAACGTCCCGGATTCAACCACGGCACCGCCAGTAACGGTGCCATTTCCTGTCATGTATTTGGTCAGTGAATGGGTCACCAGCGTCGCGCCATAGCGGATCGGATTGCACAGGTAGGGTGTGGCGGTCGTGTTATCGACGATCAACGGGATTTGTGCGTAAGCTGCAATCTTACCGATGGCTTCCAGGTCGGTGACATAGCCGCCAGGGTTGGCAATCGTCTCACAGAAGATCGCGCGGGTGTCTTCATCAATTGCGGCACGGACCGCATCAAGATCGTCAAAGTCAACAAATGTCGCCGACCAGCCAAAGCGTTTGATCGTGTGCGTAAACTGGGTGATCGAGCCGCCGTAAAGGCGGGTGGAGACGACGACATTGCGGCCTGGTTCCATCAGCGGAAACAGCGCCATGATCTGTGCGCCATGGCCGGACGAGCAGCAGACCGCGCCGCTGCCACCTTCAAGCTGCGCCACCCGGTCGGCCAGGGCGCCGACGGTCGGGTTGGTCAGGCGCGAGTAGATGTAGCCGACTTCCTGCAGGTTGAAGAGCGCAGCAGCATGATCTGCATCACGGAAGACAAATGCCGTCGACTGGTAGATCGGCACTTGTCGCGCGCCGGTTGCAGGGTCCGGTTCGGCACCTGCGTGAACTTGCATTGTTTCAAAGGCCAGTGGTTTGTCAGTCATCGTACGTGCTCCTCATCCAGTGGGTGGCTTAGAGCACTTGCGATGGGCGTTCAACGCTCGCGTCGGGTCAGTGTTTGGTGGCTTCGTCTTCGCCGCCAATGCCATCCCAGAACTTCTTCACGCGACCGATAAAGCCTTCCGATTCCGGATTGCAATCCTTGCCGGAGCAATCGCAGAATTCACGCAGGATATCCTTCTGGCGAGACGTCAGATTGCGAGGGGTCTCGACAAACATTTCAATATACAGGTCACCGGTCTGGTGGTTGCCACGCAGGGATGGCATGCCCTTGCCGCGCAGGCGCAGCTTGCGCCCGGTCTGGGCCCCTTCAGGAATCGTGACACGCTGGCGTGCGCCGTCGATTGTCGGCACTTCGATCTCACCACCAAGTGCAGCGGTGACCATGGACACGGGAGTGCGGCAGTAGAGGTTCGGGCCATCACGCTCGAAAATGTCATGCTCGACAACATCGACGAAAATATAAAGGTCGCCCTTAGGGCCCCCTTTGGCGCCTGGCTCACCTTCGCCTGACAGGCGAATTCTCATGCCGGTTTCAACGCCTGCGGGAATCTTGACGGCCAGGGTGCGTTCTTCCTGAACCTGGCCTGCTCCATGACAGGTCTTGCATGGCTTCGAGATCACCGTGCCGCGCCCTGAACAGCGCGCGCAGGTACGTTCCATAGTGAAAAAGCCCTGACTGGCGCGCACACGGCCTGCGCCTGCACAGGTTGGACAGGTTTCCGGGCTGGTGCCCGGCTCAGCGCCTGACCCGTCGCACGTGTCACAGTCCACTGCACTCGGCACGCGAATTTCCGTATCCTTGCCAGCGAAGGCCTCTTCCAGCGAAATTTCCATGTCATAGCGCAGGTCAGCGCCGCGTTGCGGGCCAGCGCGCCGACGACCACCGCCGCCAAAAACCTGGCTGAAAATATCCTGAAAAATGTCGCCTGGGTCGCCGCCGAACGGGTTCGCGCCACCGCCGCCCATACCGCCATTCTCGAAGGCCGCATGGCCGAACCGGTCATAAGCAGCCTTCTGGTCGGGATTCGACAGGATGGCATAAGCCTCGCCGACTTCCTTGAACTTGGCCTCGGCCTCTACATCACCGGGGTTCTGGTCCGGGTGATATTTCATGGCGAGCTTCCGATACGCACTTTTCAGTGCCTTCTCGTCGACCCCCTTGTCGACACCCAGCACGTCATAATAATCGCGTTTGCTCATGGCAGGTCTGCACCACTCTCAATAATCACTCTCGCCCTGAAATGGGGTGAACAGGCCACAACTGCAAGGGTTTCCAACAGCTAGCTGGCCTTGCGCTTTTTCACACTTCCCAGAATTTGCTTAGCACTTTCTTTCGGCACGATCATAAGTGATTCATTCAGTGTGCGGTCCCAATTATCGAGCAAGTCCGAAGCGCGGGCAGAACCCGTGCGGTCGACATGGATTTCGAGCAGCGCCTTGTACATTTCGATAAACTCCCCGGCCATGTCCTTGACCGGATACCAGTCGATGCCGTCTGGATTGGCAACATGTTCAAACCGGTTGTCCTTGTCCCAGATATAGGCGACGCCGCCCGTCATCCCTGCTCCGAAATTGTCTCCAACCGGGCCGAGTATGGCGACGCGACCGCCGGTCATGTACTCACACCCATTCGCGCCGCAACCTTCAATCACCGCTTCAGCGCCGGAATTGCGCACAGCAAAGCGTACGCCCGCCTGACCGGCAGCATAGAGCTTGCCCGACGTGGCCCCATAGAGACAGGTATTGCCAATGATCGTGTTCTCACCAGCCGTGAAAGGGGCATCCACCGGTGGACGCAACTGGATGGTCGCACCTGAAAGGCCCTTGCCAACATAGTCATTGGCATCACCGATGACATCAAGCAGCAACCCCTGGACCGAAAACGCACCCAGTGACTGTCCTGCACTGCCGGTCAGGCGAATATGCAGGCGCCCTTCTGGTAGCGCACGTTCGCCGAAACGCCGCACGATGGCCGAGCTTGAACGCGCCCCAATCGATCGCTGGACGTTCTGGACTTCATATTGCAGTTGCATCTTCTCGCCGCGCGTGAAGAAAGGCTCGCCATCACGTAGGATCTGGGCATCGAGCGTGTCTGGCACTTCCTCGCGGTGGTCTGGCCGGTAGACAACCGGATTGGCCGTGTCGACCTGAACCAGTAGCGGATTGAGGTCGAGGTCATCGAGGTGCGGTGCACCGCGCGACACCTGGGCCAGGAGGTCTGTTCGGCCAATCGCTTCGTCGAGCGATTTCAAGCCGAGCGAGGCGAGAATCCGCCGAACATCCTCGGCGATGAAACTCATCAGATTGACGACCTTCTCTGCCGTGCCCGTGAATTTCTTGCGCAGCGCTTCGTCCTGGACACACACACCGACCGGGCAGGTATTCGAATGGCACTGGCGGACCATGATGCAGCCCATCGCGACCAAAGAAGCCGTACCGATACCGTACTCCTCGGCCCCCAGCATGGCGGCGATGACAATGTCACGCCCCGTACGAAGACCGCCATCCGTGCGCAAGGTTACCTTGTCACGCAGATTGTTCAGGCTGAGCACCTGGTGCGCCTCGGCAAGCCCCATTTCCCAAGGCAGACCAGCATATTTGATTGAGGTCTGCGGGCTGGCGCCGGTACCGCCGACGCCGCCAGCAATCAGGATAATATCGGCCTTGGCCTTGGCGACGCCAGCCGCCACGGTACCGACGCCGGACTGGGCGACCAGCTTGACGCAGACGCGGCAGTCAGGGTTGATCTGCTTGAGATCATAGATCAGCTGCGCCAGGTCCTCGATCGAATAGATATCATGATGCGGGGGCGGGCTGATCAGGGTCACACCCGGCGTGGCATGGCGGTTCTTGGCAATGAACTCGGTCACCTTGAAGCCAGGCAACTGTCCACCCTCGCCCGGCTTGGCGCCCTGGGCAATCTTGATTTCCACCTCGCGACATTCATTCAGGTATTCCGCCGTCACGCCAAACCGGCCAGAGGCAACCTGTTTGACGGCAGAGTTCATGTTGTCGCCATTGGGCAGTGGACGATAGCGTTCACGCACTTCGCCCCCCTCACCCGATACGGACTTGGCTCCGATCCGGTTCATCGCAACATTCAGCGTACCATGCGCCTCAGGGCTAAGCGCGCCGAGCGACATGCCCGGGGTAACAAAGCGTTTGCGTATTTCATTGACGGACTGGACCTTCTCCAAGGGCTCGACCGGACCAGCGGGCTTGAAATCCATTAGGTCGCGCAGTTGGATCGGCTGGGCGCGCTCGTTCACCGCCTTCTGATAGCGATCATAAAGTTCGTACTCGCCGCGATCACACGCCGATTGCAGCATGTGGATCAGGTTGCCATCCAAGGCATGCGGCTCAGACCGGGCACGCAGGCGATAGAAACCGCCGACCGGAAGTGAGACGACATCCTCGTCAAAAGCCTGCTCGTGGCGTTGCAACGCATTATCCTCAAGACCGGCCAGGCCAAGACCGGAAATCCGGCTGGTCAGGCCCGGGAAATAATCCGCCACCAGGGCGCGCGACAGGCCGAGGGCCTCGAAATTATAGCCGCCGCGATAGGAGGAAATCACTGAAATCCCCATCTTCGACATGATTTTCAGAAGACCCGCCTCGATCGATTTCTTGTAATTGAGGACCGCCTCTCCGAGCGTGCTGTCACCAAGCAGCCCCCGGGCATGGCGTTCGGCAATGGCTTCCTGGGCGAGATAGGCATTGACGCAGGTTGCGCCGACGCCAATCAACACGGCGAAATAGTGCGTGTCGACGCATTCAGCCGCGCGCACCGTGATCGAGCAGAAACTGCGCAGGCCCTCACCAACAAGGTGGCCATGGACGGCCCCGGTGGCCAGGATCATTGGAATGGCGACCCGGTCAGGCCCCTGATTCTCATCCGTCAGGACGATATGTTCGCGCCCGGCCCGCACCGCCTCTTCAGCTTCCTGACGGATACGGGTCAACGCGTCCTTCAGCGCCCCGCCACTGCCGGTTACTTTGGACACATCAAACGTACAGTCGATGACCTGAACACCGTCGCCCAGCATGTCGATCAGCCGGTCATACATGCCTGTCGACAGGAACGGGCTCTCCAGCACGAACACATCCTGCTGGCGCGCATCCGTGGTCAGCACGTTACCGAGATTCTTGAACCGGGTTTTCAGGCTCATCACCCGATCTTCGCGCAGCGGGTCAACTGGCGGGTTGGTGACCTGGCTGAAATTCTGCCGGAAAAAATGGCTAAGCGGGCGATATTGTTCAGACAGGACCGCAACCGGGCTGTCGTCCCCCATGGACCCGATGGCTTCCTTACCCGTTTCAGCCATCGGGGCGAGGATCAGCTCCAGAACTTCAAGCGTGAACCCGGCAACCGATTGGCGGCGCAGCAGGTCTTCGGTCTGAAACAGGCGCGGCTCATCGCCCGGACCGATTTCCGGATCGAGGTCCCGAACATTCTTGATCCACTGGTCATAAGGGTGCTGGTTGGCGATCAGGTCGATGATCTCAACATGTTCGTAGAATTTCCCGGTCTGCAGGTCGGCAGCGATCATGCCACCTGCTGGAACATGGCCGCGGCGCACGATTTCGTGGCCAGACAGCGGGCACATACCGGTTTCAGACCCGACGGCGAGAATGCCGCTACCGGTCAGGGAGTAACGCAGCGGGCGCAGGCCATTGCGGTCCAGCCCGGCAATCGCCCAGCGGCCATCATAGGCACAGATGCCTGCCGGGCCGTCCCAAGGTTCCATCACCGAGTTGCAATAAGCATAGAGCGCAGCGTGATTGTCCGGCATGATCGAAGCGCGCTTCGACCAGGCTTCAGGGATCAGCAGGGCCTTGGTCATCGGCGCCGTGCGCCCGGCCTTGCAGAGGATCTCGAACACAGCATCCAGCGCCGCAGAATCCGACAGGCCTTGCGGGACAACCGGCTTGACGTCCTCGACATGGTTTCCGAAGGCGCCGGACACCATCTTGATCTCGTGGCTCTTCATCCAGTTCAGGTTGCCGCGCAACGTGTTGATTTCGCCATTGTGGGCGAGCATGCGGAACGGCTGGGCCAGGGCCCATTGCGGGAACGTGTTGGTCGAGTAACGCTGGTGATAGATGGCCACGGACGAGACAAACCGGTCGTCACGCAGATCGAGATAGAAATTGTCGATATCCTGGGCCAGGAACATGCCCTTGTAGATCAGCGACTTGTGGCTGAGCGAGCAGATATAAAAGGCCGGAATGCCGGCTTCGCGGGCCCGGCGCTCAATCCGGCGGCGGCAGATATAGAGTGCACGCTCCAGCTCTTCAGGGTCGCGCCCGCGCCCGTCACGGAACATGATCTGCTCGATTTCCGGCCGCGTATCCTGCGCCTTCTTGCCGATCACATCGACATCGACCGGCGGCTGGCGCCAGCCATAAATGTAGAAGCCGAAATGCACGATCTCGGTCTCAACGATGGAACGGGCGGCTTCTTGCTGGCCAAGGTCGGTGCGCGGCAGGAAGATCTGCCCGACACAGATCGGATCATCGGTTGGCTTGTGCCCGGCGCGCTGGACTTGTTCGCGGAAGAAGTCCTGTGGAACCTCAATGCGGATGCCCGCGCCATCTCCGGTCTTGCCATCAGCATCTACAGCGCCCCGGTGCCAGACATTCTTAAGCGCCCGGATGCCCATTTCGACGATTTCGCGCGTCGGCTTGCCATCAAGTGCCGCCACCAGGCCCACCCCGCAAGCATCCTTCTCATGAGCTGGGTCGTAGGCATTGGCGGCGATCAGGCGGTCGCGCTCCAGGAAGTATTTATCCATTGTGTCAGTCATCGTCTTGGCCTCCCAGAGATGCCATGAATTCAGCCCCTGTCAGGCGATCACGTTCGCCTGCGAGGTCATAAAAGTCGGGTTTTTCGTCTATGAAGATTTCCTTCGAAATCTCGATCGGGAAATCGATGTCGAGCGCCCCGGCACAAACGGCCCAGAACTCATCCACTTCGTTCAGTCGATAGAACAGGCTGGAACCGCAATTGTTGCAGAACCCCCGCCGGGCCCAGTCAGAGCTGGCATACCAGGTCAGCGTATCACCGCTGGTTATGGTCACTTCGCCATTGCGAAAATCCGCACCGATGAACGGCCCGCCCGTCCAACGCTGGCACATGCGGCAATGGCAAACGTCGAGATGGTGGATATCGCCAGTTTCAAACTGGACACTCCCGCACAGGCACTGGCCCTTGATCGTTCTCGCCATGAGCCTACTCCGCCGCTTGCCGGGCCTGGGCAGCCTCGGCCTTCATGGCCAAATGCATATGCTCAGCAGCATCCCGGCCTTCCTTGATCGCCCAGACGACCAGCGAGGCCCCACGAACAATATCCCCAGCGGCATAGACGCCGGACAGGCTGGTTTCCATCGTATTTGGATCAACCCGCACCGCGCCCCAGCGATTAACGGTCAAGGCCGGCTCCCCGAAAAGTTCTGGCAGGTCTTCTGGATCAAAGCCCAGGGCCTTGATCACCATGTCGGCCTTGATATCCACGGTCTCGTCGGTTTTTTCCGGGGACTGGCGACCGGATGCATCAGGCGCGCCGAGGCGCATCCGACGAACCTTGACGCCTTTGACATTGATTTCCGCCTTGGACTTGGACTGTAGAACGGCTTCAGGCCCGGACAGCCATTCGAAGACAACGCCTTCCTCCTCGGCATTGTGCACCTCGCGCTGCGACCCAGGCATGTTGGCACGGTCGCGGCGATACAGGCAGATCACGGATTTTGCACCCTGGCGAACCGCTGTGCGCACACAGTCCATAGCTGTGTCACCCCCACCAATAACAACCACGCGCTTGCCTTCGGCACTGAGACTGCCATCCTCAAGCGCTTCGACCTTGTCGCCCAGATCAGCGCGGTTGGACAGGGTCAGGTAGTCCAGCGCCGAGTGGATGCCGTTTGCGCCAGCCCCCGGCATTTTCAGGTCGCGTGCCTTGTAGACACCCGTGGCAATCAACACAGTGTCGTGCTTGGCCCGCAGGTCACCAAAGGACAGGGTCTTGCCGATCTCTGTGTTGTACTCAAACGCGATACCGGCCTCTTCGAGCCGCTGTAGACGGCGCTCGACAATCGGTTTTTCCAACTTGAAGCCGGGAATACCATACATGAGCAGGCCGCCGCCACGATCATAGCGGTCATAGACGGTGACCCGGTAGCCCTTCCGGCGCAATTGCTCGGCCGCGGCGAGGCCAGCCGGTCCAGCACCGATGATCCCAGCCGATTGCCTGCGCTCCTTGATCGGTTTGATTGGCCGCACATAACCCTGCTTCCACGCCGTGTCGGTGATATAGCGCTCAACCGCCCCGATCGTGACCGTGCCATGGCCGGACTGTTCGATTGTGCAGATACCCTCACACAAGCGGTCCTGAGGGCAGATGCGGCCACAGATTTCAGGCATGTTATTGGTAGCAGACGAAACCGCGTAAGCCTCCTCCATACGCCCTTCGGCAGCCAGTTTCAGCCAGTCGGGAATATTGTTCTGCAAGGGGCATCCCTGCTGGCAAAATGGCACGCCGCATTGCGAACAGCGCGAGGCTTGCGTCGCAGCTGCCTTGACCGTGAAATCAGCATAGATCTCCTGGAAATCATCCTTGCGGGCCGTGGCGGCACGCTTTTTCGGCATACGGCGTTCGGTTTTGATGAACTGCAGCATTTTCTGCGCCATTCTCGCCTCCATCGGGGTAAGCCTTGCTTATGAAACCCAAATATCACGGGGGCAAGAGGGAGAATCTTCTATAATGTATCGGTATGATATTTATCGGGTCGAATTTGGTGAAAAATATTCTCACCCCGACATCAGATAAATAGATTAAATATCATTATGATATATCTATGCTGTATAGCCTTTTTAACGAACTCTGCGACAAGATCATGCCAACCAATTCGACCGGAGCCAATCCATGTCGCTTCTCCAGCTACTGATCATCTCACTCATCCAGGGTATCACCGAATGGCTGCCGATTTCATCTTCTGGCCATGTCCTGCTCGCAGCGGATTATTTCGCACTGGCAGGGCGCGACGAATATCTGATCAATGCCATGGCCCATATCGGCACGTTGGGCGCGGTCCTGCTCTATTTCTGGCGCGACATCCTGCGCGCGATTGGCGGCAGCGGTGAAGTGCTGGCGGCCCCTTTCCGGCCCGGCGCGCTCAGCCCCAGCGGACGGCTGGCCCTTCACATTCTGGCCTCATTGCCCATCGCCCTGATCGTGATGCTGGCCTATGAATTCCTGCTCGCTGACACCGCCAAGCAAGCCATGCGGTCCGTCTGGGTGGTGGGGGCCACATCAATCATTTTTGGTCTGGCCCTGTGGTGGGCCGATGCCAAGGGCGGACAGGCACGGACCGATGGCGACCGCACCATCCGAGACGCCATCATCATCGGCGCGACACAGGCCATTGCCGCCCTGCTGCCAGGCACCAGCCGGTCCGGCATTACAATGACCATGGCTCGCGCGCTTGGTTTCCAGCGCACCGAGGCGGCCCGTTTTTCCATGCTGATCGGCGCACCATTGCTGGCGGCTGTCGGGGCCTATGCCTTCATCAAGCTTGCCGGAACTGAAGAGGCCGCAGGCATAGCCACGCTGGCCGATGGCCTGACCGTAGCCGGCCTGTCCTTCGTCTCAGGCTTTCTGTCGATCTGGGCCTTGATGGCCCTTCTCAAGAAAATCAGCTTCCTGCCATTCGTGATTTATCGCGTGCTGCTGGGGATCGCGCTGCTGGCAGGCGCACCGATGCTAGGGCTGATCTAAGGCCAGGTTTGGCGCTGATCAGGCTTCAGGTTGCTGATAATACTGCCCGTAAGGACGAAAGCGCCAGAGGTAGGTCGGCACGATTGCCTCGATGCTTTCCAGCTCGTCAATACCGAGATCCTTGAGTGTGAGAGCATCTTCAGAAACAGTGCTGTCGGACTTGAGCAGCTCGACCTGGTTACCGGTCAAGGGTGGCCCACCCAGACGCCACATAGGCAGGAAGGGGGCACGCCACAGCACGCCACAGGCCAACCCAAGCGGTTTGGCGATAAGAAATGGCACGGACAAGGTGAAGCGTTCACGATCAATCGTGTCTGTGATGAAACGATAAAGCTCTTTCATCGTATATGTCTTCGGTCCGCCCAGCTCGAACGTCTTGCCCGCGACATCATCACGAATGACTGCGGCACGGATGGCTTCGGCAACATCACCCGCATAGACTGGCTGGAACCGGGTCTTGCCGCCACCAATGGCCGGCAGGAAAGGCAGGAAGCTGGAAATCGGGTGCGAGGCCATGGCGGCAAAACGGTTGAAGAAACCGTCTTCCGGGCCAAACACGACCGATGGACGCAAAATGACGGCATCCGGCATAACCTCACGCACAGCCAGCTCAGCTTCGCCCTTGGTGCTGGCATAGTCGGCCTTAGCATCCGGATTTGCCCCGATCGCTGAAATCTGGACCAAACGCTTGATCCCGGCAGCCTTGCAGGCTTCGGCAACATTGATCGCACCTTCGCGCTGGGCGCCCTCAAAGGTCTGGCGTCCCTTTTCGGTCAGGATGCCGACAAGATTGACGACTGCATCGGCACCTTCAATCGCGCTGGCAACCGACGTCTTGTGGCGAACATTGGCCTGAACGATGTCGACCCAGCCTGGCGCACCGGCGAGACGTGCATCACCGGCAAGGTTGGGGCGACGCACCGCGATCCGCACGCGCCACCCTGCCTTGACCAGCTGGCGTGCAGCATAGCGGCCAAGAAATCCAGACCCACCAAAAATCGTGACGAGACCGTTGGACATGAGACACCTTCCGATTGGCAAACCCAGTTTGATTCCTGCGCGCTTTCATCATGTTTGCAAAGCCTTGTCCATGCGCCGTAAAGCGCATTCGGTCAGTTTGCGCAGCTTCTATCGACGCCAGCGCCTCATTGCGGCAGAATAATTGCATCGCACGGGCATACATGATCACCGTCAACGAACAGGGCATGTCAGACATGGGCACGAATACGAGCCTCATCGGAAGAACAGTGGCCAAAGCCCAAGCCCGGCTGTTTGAAGCGCGACTGGCCAGAATTGCGCCAAAAGTGCGATTTGAACCGGAGAAAGCGATTGTCATTTCGGCCAATCCGCGTGGCGGGTCGACGTGGCTGTTTGAGGCACTCAAACACATTCCCAACACGGCCAGCTTGCTGGAACCCCTGCACAAACGCTGGGCAGATGACGTCAACCAACTGGGCTTTGATTGGCACCAACGTATCCCTGAAGAGGCCGATTGGCCTGAAGCCCGCTCATTGTTTGAGCGTCGCCTCAGCGGGCAAACTCTAAACGCCAAGATGTGCCAGCATTCACCGGCATCAAGCTACAAGACGGCTGAACGTCTGGTGGTGAAATTCGTTCGCGCGAACGGTTTGTTGCCCTGGCTGGTTCGACAGTTTGCCTTCGAGACGCGCCCAGTCGTGATGACCCGTCATCCGTTCGCCATGGCTGCCTCCATGCTGCGCCACCCGAACTGGCAAACCATGCCAAAGCGCTATGTTTTCCCGGACGCCCCCTTCATGGACTATTCGCCTGATGACCGGGCCTTTCTGGAAGAACTAACGACACCAGAAGAAGTCATGGTCGCCAAGTGGTGCACGCGAAATCGCAACCTCCTGCGTCATCCTGGGCATAATCGCGACTGGATCACCATCCATTACGAATATCTTTTGCTGCACCAGGAAGACACGATGCGATACCTGTTTACAGAATGGGGTATGCCTGTGCCTGTAAACGTCCTGGCCAGCCTGAAAAGACCCAGCCGCGAAGCCCGGGAACCTGATTATCTGGACGATAAAGCTACACAGCTGGAAAAGTGGACTGAGCGGTTCGAGCCGGACCAGCAGGCCCGGCTACAGCGTATCATGGACCACTTCGAAATCGATCTCTATGGCCGTGATGTCATGCCCAATCCAGACTCCAGCATGATTGGGCACCACCCCCTCTAGAGCCCTTCAAAAAGGGCTGTCGACAAATAACGCTCGGCGAAGGAAGGAATGATCGCCACGATCATCTTGTTCTTCATGTCATCGCGCTTGGCCACGCGCATGGCCGCCATCAACGCGGCACCTGATGAAATACCGACCGGGATGCCCTCTGTCCGCGCCAGTCGGCGTGACGTGGCCATCGCCTCTTCACTGGAAACAATAATCGCCTCATCCATCAAGGCCTTCTCCATGTTGCCAGGCACGAAGCCAGGGCCGATACCCTGGATCATGTGTGGGCCAGGATCGCCCCCGGACAGGACGGAACTGCCTTCTGGCTCAACCGCAAACATTTTCAGGCCTGGCTTCTTGGCCTTCAGCACACGCGCGCAGCCTGTGAACGTGCCGCCAGTGCCAACACCTGACACGACCGCATCGACCTTGCCCTCCGTATCATTCCAGATTTCCAGCGCTGTTGTTGCTTCGTGAATGGCTGGGTTGGCCGGATTGTCGAACTGACTCGGCATGACCGCACCCTCGATGCTTTCAAGCAGCTCATCGGCCTTTCGAAGTGTGCCGTTCAAGCCTTCTTCCTTCGGAGTCAGAACCAGCTCCGCCCCCAGCATGGCCAGCATGCGGCGACGCTCTATAGACATGGATTCTGGCATGGTCAGGATCAGGCGATAGCCGCGTGAGGCAGCCACAAAAGCGAGGCCAATGCCCGTATTGCCCGATGTCGGTTCAACCAGAACCGTGCCAGGGCCGATCTTGCCCTGCTTTTCCAGCTCGGTGATCATGCCGATGGCAATGCGATCCTTGACGCTGGCTAACGGGTTGAAGAATTCCAGCTTCAACAGGAGGTCGGCCTGCAACCCCTCCTCCTCGCTCAAGCGCGGCACCCGCACAAGCGGTGTATTGCCCATGGTTTCCAGTATCGAGCCATAAATCCGCCCCCGGCCCGGCTCATCCAGCTCCACACCGTTATAATTGTGGGTTGCCATGACGTATCCTCCCTTGATCGTATGCGCCTGACCCATAACAGAAAACTGTCAGGACGTCGCCTTTTACGGCCGAGCGGATAACTCAACCCAGCCGATAGCTGGCCTGAACCTGGTAGCGGCTCTGGCGGCGTGAGCCGGTGAAGCTCTCATAGAGATGAAATTCGTCCGCCATGAATGGTGAGGTTTTCAGGGTTTGGTAGGTCTCACTCCAGGTCATGACATCGGCCAGCGGCGTGTGATGGCAATAGGCCAGGGTGATGTGTGGGCGAAATGCCCGCGCCTCGGTTTTCAGACCAAGCCGGCGGGCAATCCGGCGACAGTCCTCGGCGAGCTCATCAAGCGCCGGATCGCTGGCAATGCGAGCATGGATGAGATGTGGCTCCTTGCGGCCAAACCAGCCGACACCGTCGACCTGCAACTGCATCATCGGCTGGGACACCTGTTCCAGCGCCTGGGCGATTTCTTCGGCCATCTCGATCTCGACCGAGCCATAGAAATGCAGAGTGATGTGGAAATGTTCACGCTGGCGCCAACGCGCACCCAAAAGGTCCGTGCGTAGCGGCAGTAGCCGTTCGGCAACCGCATCGGGGACAGGCAAGGCAGCAAACAGACGATGACTCATGACATGGCGATAACGTAAAAAAGCCCGGCTGTAATAGCCGGGCTTTGATTCTCATTCCTGCAACTGGATCAGCCAGCCAGGTCACCCAGTTTACCGAAATGCTCGGCCAGCAGGTAATAGAACGTCACGCGGCCCTTGTTGCCACCTTCCGGCTTCAGCTTTTCGCAGACCTTTGCAATCGCAGCGTCGAGATCGTCATTCGACTGGGCCAGGGCGAGCTTGCCACGGCACCATTTCTCACGCACGCGCTGCAGCTCAGCCTCGTCAGAACAAGACACCAGAGAACTGTCGCGATTCCGCAAAGCAATCCCCAGATGCCCTACAATTTTCTCAGCCGCAGCCTGATTGTAGCCTTTGGCGTATTTCTTGATGTTGTCTTCGTATTTTGAGGCGTCTGCCATTTGGTTCCCCTTTAAGTTTGGCTGTATCCTGTAAGGAATCATTCAGCTGACAAGATGCTGCAATCTGACAGCAAGAAAGTCAAATTGTATCCGCACCCGGAATCTTACGGACAAGGCGATGGTTGTTGCATATGCAAGCGATTCACCTCGGCCTCTAACTCGTCGCTCCAGGCCATGTCGAAGGCATCGATACAGGTCTTCAACTGGTCCATATTGGTCGCGCCGATAATGGTTGATGTCATGAACGGTCGCGTGTCGCAGAACTTGATCGCTAGCTGGGTCGGATCGACCCCGAAATTCTCCGCCATGACGAGATAGGACTCGATCGCACGGTCTGCCGCAGGGGATTCATAGCGCTGCAACCGGTTGAACAATTGCTTGCGTGAGCCTTCCGGCAACGCACCATTGCGATACTTGCCGGTGAGGTAACCCTGGCCAAGCGGCGAATAGGCCAGCAGGCTGACATCCTCGCGCAGGCAAGCCTCCTCCAGTCCACCATCCTCAAAAGTACGGTTGACCAGGTTGTAGGCGTTCTGGATTGAAGCCATGCGCGGCAGGCCGCGCGCTTCACTTTCGGCAATGAAACGCATGACGCCGAAAGGCGTCTCGTTCGACAGGCCGACATGGCGCAGGCGCCCGGCTTTGATATGGCTGTCCAGGTGGTCGAGAATTTCCTCGAAAGCTTCATATTCCAGGCCATAGGCCTTGTGATCCATCCGCGCCCCGAACAGGCCGACCGGACGATCCGGCCAGTGCAGCTGGTAAAGGTCGATATAGTCGGTTTGCAAACGCTTGAGGCTCTTGGCGACAGCCTCGTCGATCTGGGCCTTGGTATGCCGGGTCCATTCGACATCGGCGTCGCGTGTCCAGGTCTGCTTCGAGCGCCCGGAAACCTTGCTGGCGAGGATAATTTCGTCGCGCCGCCCGGTTTTCTTGAACCAGCTGCCGATAATCCGCTCGGTTGACCCTTGGGTTTCAGCCTGGGGGGGCACGGAATACATTTCCGCCGTGTCCCAGAAATTGATGCCGCGATCCATGGCATAGTCCATCTGGGCATGGCCTTCGACCTCGGTGTTCTGCTGGCCCCAGGTCATCGTGCCGAGGCAGCAGGTGGTCACCATGAGGCCAGTACGACCCAGTTCACGCTTTTCAATACTCATTCAAGTCTCTCTCATGTCTGATACCGCTTGCAAGCTAGGGAGAGGAATCGCATCCGGCCAGCCCGGTTCTTCTTGAAAATCAATAAAATCTCTATCATATTGTCGGCAATCCGCGCGATAATGTGTGGGCCTTTGAAAAGAGGAAATCATGAACGATTTTAATCAGGCGTATGGCGTTCCCGGCCAAGAGATGAGCACGGCTGTCAATACCGGCCTGCGCAGCTTCATGCTGGGCGTTTATAACAAGATGGCCCTTGGCCTGGCGCTGACGGCCATTCTCGCATTCGCTGTCGGCTCGAATGACCAGCTCACATACACCCTGCTGACGGGTCCGATGGGCATGGTCATCATGTTCGCACCTCTGGCGATCCTGCTTCTGTCCAGCTTCGTCATGCGCAACCCCTCGCCGCTGGCGGCCAACCTCGTCTACTGGTCAGTCGTCGCCCTGATCGGTGTTGGCATGGGCGGGCTTGTCTATGTGTATGGTGGACGGCCAGACGGCATGATGCTGGTTGCCAAGGCGTTTTTCACAACGGCTGCAGCTTTCGGCGCCCTGTCACTCTGGGGTTATACGACCAAGCGTGACCTGTCTGGTCTTGGCGTGTTCCTGTTCATGGGCGTAATCGGTCTGATCATCGCCATGGTGATCAACATGTTTGTCGCATCAAGCATGTTCTCGTTCATCATCTCGGTTCTCGGCGTGCTGATCTTTGCTGGTCTGACAGCCTATGACACCCAGCGACTGAAGGAGATGTACTTCCAGATCAGCGGCAACGCACGCGCGATGTCGGTTGCAACGACCTACGGTGCGCTGAGCCTGTACCTGAACTTCATCAACATGTTCCAGTTCATCCTGTCCCTGATGTCGAGCGACTAACCGACAGGCCAGTTTCTGGTGAAAGCCCGCGCCGCATGGTGCGGGCTTTTTTATTGACCTTCATGCACCAGTTCATAATACTGGAACATCTTGCGAACACGGATAAGTGAGCCTGCCAGACATGGAGCCAATGGACAGCCTGGATGAAGCGACCGCCCTGGTCGGCGGTGCAGCGGAGATCGCCCGCGGCGTTCTGCGTCTGATGTCGCATCACGGTTTTCACGGACTGACCGAAATGACGTTGGCCAATAATCGCCGAGCCGACATTGCCGCGATCGGTGCCGATGGCCGGGTCGCGATCATTGAAATCAAGTCTTCTGTGGCGGACTTTCGCAGTGATGGGAAATGGCCCGAATATCGGCCTTATTGCGACCTGTTCTATTTCGCTGTCGGGCATGATTTTCCGCAGGACCTGATCCCTGAGGATGCGGGCCTGATCATCGCCGATGCGTTCGGTGGGGCCATCCTGCGTGAACCTGAGGAAGAAAAGCTGGCCGCAGCCCGGCGCAAGGCCGTGACCCTTCGTTTCGCGCGGCTGGCCGCCAGCCGCCTGCATCAGGTGAGCGAGCCGTGACAATCGCCTCTGGACTCTGCAGCCAACCTTTTCTAGCTGGCCCGTCATGAGCCACGCCTATCCCATCGCCAGGACCGCCAGAACGGCCATCACCAAGGCTGAGCACGCCGCCCGCTCGCGCGCGCAAGTCGAAGCGCTGGACTTGAAAGGCATACTGCAGGGGCTGGAGACCGAATGGCTGACCCCTGCGAGCCGGGATGTTGCGCGCCTGCTTGAACAGGCTGAAGCCGGACCAGGCGAAGGCTTCCTGCAGCATTACGAAGATGCCAAGGGCAATACGGTGCTGGCTGTGACCTACTGGAAGATGGTTTCCCGCACGTCCAAGCCGGCGGACAAGGCCCCTGACGACGCACCGACAACTGCGCAGACGGCCGGCGACGACCACACGGATGATCTCTACTTCCGCCATCGTGGATCGAAGCGCCGCAAACCGCGTCCGGCGGATCCCAATCAACTCGACATGTTCGAGAAGCCCCGCAAGCCGGATTAGGCTGGGCGAAACACGAGCGCGACACCGTTATTGCAATAGCGCAGACCCGTTGGGGCCGGTCCATCCTCAAACACATGGCCCTGATGGCCTTCGCAGCGCGCGCAGTGATATTCGGTCCGGGTCATCCAGAGCTTGTTGTCCGGCTTGGTCGCGACCGCGCCTGGCAGCACGTCATAGAAGCTCGGCCAGCCGGTGCCGCTGTCAAACTTTGTACGGCTGTCGAACAGGGCCAGGTCACACCCGGCGCAATGATAGACCCCGGTACGTTTTTCGCGCTCCAGGGGCGAGGTGAAGGCGCGCTCGGTCGCCTCGCGCCGCAATACCTGATAGGCCTTTGGCGATAGCCGCGCTTTCCAGTCTTCCTCACTGAGCTTGCGCCAATCATCCTGGGCATAGGCCTGGCCGGGCGTGTCAGCAAAGGCCGCAACCGCACCAGACCGGCGCGAACAGGCGGCAAGGACGAAGGTAGAAGCGGCCATAAGGATTGACCGGCGCGACGGGGCAGATGGGGTGCGATGTGTCATGCCCATTCGATTACCATGCTGGCAGGCGAAATCGACTCACATTTAAGTCAACATTGCGTCAGTTGGGGTCTCGCTTCGAGTTGAAATCCAGCCTAGAACCCGGCGCGCAAACCTATCATCTGCCTTTCAGGAGCCATCATGGACGACGCAAATTCCGACAACCTCACAGAAGCGGCCCGCGACCGCCTGCGCCTGACCGTTGAGCGCATCGAGCGCCTGGAAGAGGAAAAGAAGGAAATCGCCGAGCAGATCAAGGAAGTCTATGGCGAGGCAAAGGCCGTCGGCTACGACGTAAAGGCCCTTCGCACAGTCATTCGCCTGCGCAAGCAGGACCGCGACACGCGCCGCGAACAGGAAGCTGTCCTGGAAGTCTATCTCGATGCCCTGGGCGAGCTGGACTAACCGTCCGGCAGTTGCCTAGGCGACCCGGTTTCCCATAAACTGGCCAGATGGCACGCGAGATCGACGAAAGAAAGAAACGCAAGGCCCTGCGCAAATTGCGCAAGGCCGCCATGTTGGCCGAACAAGGCCTCGGCCCGGAACTGTCCGACTGGGAAAAACAGTTCCTGGAAGAAGTGGAAGAGCGGATCGAAACCTATGGATCGGCCTTTGCCGACCCAGAAAAGGGTGGAGCAGACGAACCGCTATCTGCCCTGCAATCGATCAAGTTGAAGGAAATCGACAAGAAGGCCCGCGGCAAAGGCAAGTCCGGCTTCCGACAACGCAAACCACTGGGCAGGGCAAGCCAACCGCGTGTGCGCCAGATTGACGAGACGGAAGAAGAGCCTGCCCAGTCGCCAATGCCCAAACCAACCGGACCGAAACTGGTCAAGGCACGCGACCTGCCAGCTCGAGAGCCTGATGAACCCACTGCGCCGCAAGCCCCGCGCAGGTCCTTCAAGGTCATCAAGGGTGGGCTGGACGACAGCTAGGACGGCAAGGGGCCAACAGATATGAGCATTCGGATCGCCCGCACCGCCGATGGCCCTGCCCTGGCGGCCATCTATGCCCCCAGCGTGGAAGGATCAGCCGTCTCCTTCGAGATGACGCCGCCTGATGGCAATGAAATGAGCCAGCGCATCGAGAGGCTTCTGGCGACCCATCCCTGGCTGGTCTGGGATGAGGAGGGCGAGGCGATTGCCTATGCCTATGCCAGCCCGCACCGCACGCGACGGGCCTATTGTTGGGCCTGCGAAGTGAGCGTCTATGTCGGCCCGCAGGCGCGGCGGCGCGGCATCGCCCGGCAGCTTTACCTGGCCCTGTTCGACATCCTGCGCCAGCAGGGCATGGTGAATGCCTATTCGGGGATCACCTTGCCCAATCCGGCAAGTGTCGGCCTGCACGAGAGCCTCGGTTTCAAACTGGTGGGTATTTATCGCGATATCGGGTTCAAGGCTGGCGGCTGGCATGATGTCGGCTGGTGGGGCCTGCAATTGCAGACGCCTACAGACAATCCCGAGGAACCCCTGCCCTTCGCGACACTGCGTTCAGGCCTGGGCATGGACTAAGCTAGCGTTCTGTCGCCTACTCCTTTACCCAATTATCCAGCGGGGCGAGATGCTTGGAGAAGCGTTTTGCGCGAAATTTCCGCGCTAGCCTAGCCGCGCGGGTGTGCGCTGGCGTGGACCTTGCGCAAATGCCCCGCCTCAACGCCGGTATATACCTGGGTTGTCGACAGGCTGGCATGACCCAGCAGCGCCTGGATCGAGCGCAGGTCGGCACCGTTGGCCAGAAGGTGGGTCGCAAAACTGTGGCGCAGGGCATGCGGTGTGGCTGTTTCAGGCAGGCCAAGCGCGCCGCGCAGAATTTGCACTTGCTTGCGCAGGACCGGGGCCTGCAGGACTTTGCCGCGCGCACCGTAGAAGAAAGGCGTGTCCCGCCCCATCCGGTACGGGCAGAGACGGGCATACTCATCCATCGCGGCACGCACTGCCGGGATCAGCGGCACGATCCGCACCTTGCCGCCCTTGCCCTTGATGCGGAGCTGCACCGGGGCCGGGACCACCGAACCGGTCAGGCCAAGTGCTTCAGAAATCCGCAAACCCGCACCGTACATCAGGGTCAGCGCGGCGACATCGCGCGCGGCGACCCAGGGCTCTTCCTGCAGGGTTTCGGCCGTATCGATCATGTCGCGCGCAGCCATGGTCGAAACCGGGCGGGGCAGGCGCTGGCTGCGCTTGGGGCCGGTCAGGAAACCAATTTCAGGGTTTTCGACCCCGTGTTCGCGGTCGAGCCAGCGATAGAAACCTTTAATTGCCGATAGCAGGCGGGCAATCGTGGCGTCTGACACGTTTTCCCGCCGGCGCGCCGCCAGGAAGGCCCGCACATCGCGCGCCTGCAAATGGGCGAATGCCTTCATGCCGGGCCTTCGACCGAGGTGCTGGGTCAGGAAGCCCAGGAATTCTGACAGGTCGCTGCGATAGGCCTCAACCGTGTTGGCGGCGAGGCGCTTTTCATCCTGCGCATAGTCTAGATAGGCGTCGAGAAGCTCCATATGGGGCAACTGTGACGGCCAGGTCTTAAGACCGCCTTTAGGGACGGTTACTCACCGGTAAA